>CAZCHK010000057.1:0-12329 GCA_964498605.1 uncultured Anaerolineaceae bacterium
CATGATTGTCGTGACAAAAGCCGAATTACCCCAATCGTACATTGTCCAGGCGCGAATCTCCCACCTGTGTTGTTTTACTTCATCTAATTTCGACCTGGTATTTTGTTCCATGATCATTCCTTTCTGCCAGTGGAGGATTGATTGAATTATACCGGCAGTAACTGTAATCCTGGACAGGCACTTCTGCTGGCAGTAGTGACCCGGAGGTGACATCCTCAAGACAGTGGAAGAGCCTTTCGGTCACTGCTCCTTCTTCTCAATGACGATCCAGGAAATCCCCTTATCGATACGCACCTGCGCACAAGCACCTTGAAAAGTGAAAAGTCGCTTGATCTTTTCTGGTGTCAGAAAGTGGCTGCGCATCAGCGCTACCTTCTCGAAAAGCGCGATCAGCATCACGCTGAAAGCGTGAATGTCCGGTTCTTCTATGACGATGCGCCCTCCCGGCCTCAGGACGCGCCACAGTTCTGCCGCGGTGCGGGGTTGGTCCGCGACGTGATGCATGGCATCGACCATGATGACGCGGTCAAAAAGCTTGTCGCCAAAAGGCAGCCCTTCGGAAAGCGTGCAAACTGGATGCAGCTGCGCCTTTTTGGCTGCTTCCCGCAGCATGTCCACCGCGCCATCAGCCACAACGACCATCCTGGCTGGCGGCAGGAACTGCGCGACACGCCCAGTTCCCCCGCCGACATCCAGCACGGAATGATCGTCCTGGACGCCGGCATATTGGATCAGCTTTGCGGGGATCCTGGGGCGAATCACAAGCTCGTAAAATGGCGCCAGGAAATTGAAGTGGTCGAACCTGGTCCGAGGATCTTTACACATCTAAGGGTGTGAAAGTGCCCAGAGGAGGTGATCCCCCGGGCACCCGGGCATCATTCTTTACCGCGCGCGCCAAGAGCCTGGTCAAGCATCAGCAAAGCGGAGCCCTTGCCGTCCACCATTTTAAGCTGCTCGACAATTTCGGCAGCGTTCTTTTCTTCCTCCACCTGTTCATCGATGAACCACTGCAGCATGACCTGAGCAGCGTAATCCTTCTCCTTCAAGGCCGCTTCATACAGCGAGTGGATGGAAGCGGTGACAAAAGCTTCGTGCTCCTGGACATTCTTGAAAATCTCCAGGCTGTCCTTCCAGACAGACTGCGGCGCTTCGATCGCCTGCAGTTCAACCTTGCCTCCCCGGTCGATGACGTGCTCGAACAACTTCATGCCGTGGCTGCGCTCCTCATCGGCCTGGACATACATCCAGCGGGCAAACCCGGGCAGATTAAGCGTCTCGCAGTGGGCTGCCATGGCCAGATAAAGATAGGACGAATAGAACTCCTTCTGGATCTGTTCATTGATGGCTTTTTGCATTGTGTTGCTGATCATACGGTCTCCTTTTTGATTTGTTAAGATAGTTTTTGGCACAGTTTCTTCGCGTACGGATTTTGCGAGGAAGAACCGATCATAGCGCTTCAGGTCAGGCTCACCTTGCAGAACAACTCCCAGGTAAAGTGGATCGGATTGCATCCCAATTCGTGACTCCTTGTATCATGCTTTTTGACAATCCGGGCACAATCCGTAGAAAAGCAGGCGTGATCCATGGATTTTGTATCCGGATTGGACAGCAACCTCGACGAAAAGCTTCGAAACGCTCTGGCAATCCAGGTCCATGATCCTGTGACAGGACACGCAGGCCAGATTGATGTGGGGTGAAGTGTCCCCGTCGTAGTGCACGCTGCCGTGAGTGATGCTGCCCAGTTCATTGACCATGCCCATTCTCACCAGGACATTGAGGGTGTTGTACACCGTCATCAGCGACAGGGACGGGTACTGCTGCTTCAGACGCTCAAAGATCTGCGCTGCCGTGGGATGTTCGCGGCTCTCGTCAAGCAGCTGGCAGATGGCCATGCGCTGCGGCGTGATCCGCATTCCTTCTTCTTTCAGGGCTCCCCTGAATCGCTGCAGGGTTGGTGAATTGGTGGCCATCATTATTATTTATAATGATTATAATTTGTATATAGAAGAAGTCAAGTGCAATTTTTCAACCGCTCAGGTTGCCATCTTCACTTCTCCCCTTCCCCGACCCCTTCAGCACCGGTTGAGAGCAATCCCTATCGAAGAGTTGCTTCTTCCCCCTCTTCAGGTTTTTCGCCGGTCAGCGCTGCAGGTCCGCCTGCAGGATCTCGAACTGCACCGGCTTGTCGACGTCCATGGCAATTTCCGCGTAAGGCACACGCACGGCTTTCCCTGAGATGCCCAGCCGTCGGCAGACGCGATTGGCCACATCGTCCAGCCCGATCCAACCCAACTGCAGCAGCATGAGGCTGTCAATCCCGATCATGGCGGCCTGCTTCATCGGATTTTTCCGCTTTTTGACCAGGAGCTTCCACAAAGCGTCCGGGGACAGGGCGGCCTTTTTGCTGAACGAATTCAAATCGCCCCCACAGAAAAACTCGTTCTTCACCTTGATAAATGTCCGATGCGCGCCTGGAAAACGCTTTTCCATCACCGAGCGTTCCACCACGCTGTAATAGATGTCGTATTCTCCCTTTTGATAGATCGAAACCATGTCGTCGACGATCGCTGGGGTGATGGCCGGGATGTCCGCCGAGAAGGACACCACGTGCGTCTCCTGCGGGTGGATCTCCAGCAGCTTTTGGCTGGCCTGCTGGATGTTGTCCACGATCGATCCCCCGTCCGGCATCGTGATGAGCGGCTTGCTGCAGCGCAAAGAAGAGATATCCTCAATGCCAACCAGGACAACACTTTGGATCAGCTTCGCTCCGGAGATCGCATCCAGGACCCACTGCACCATCGGTTTTCCCGCGATCATCATCATCGATTTCAGTTCCTGGCCGGACAGGGAGAACAGCGCATCGGTCCTGGATTTTCCACCCGCTAAAACGATGGCGTCCATCCTTAAAACTCCATCACCTGTGGTCGCAGAGGAATCTGCTGAATGGTTTTCTCCATCCATGAAAAATAATCCCCGGGGTGCTGGTAATCCACCGCTTCTCTGCGTCCCACGGCAGCGATGATGGCCGCCTCCATCATGTTCGTGCCGAACGACCTTCCATCGAGCACCGGAGTGGTCGTGATGAGGTACTTGATCCCCGCCGCGCGGAAGAATTCCTGGTCCTCACGCGTGGTCGTATTGGTGACGATGACCGCGCCTGGCAGCCTGTCGGGCATGTGGCGCCAGACGTAGTGGCAATCTCCCGCGATCACCGTCGCCCAGCGGAAATGCTGCTCGAATTCTGGCGCGCGGCTGGACTGCTTTTCGCCCGTGGGGTAGATCCAGCCAAAGGGAAGCCGGCTCATGATGGGCAGCAGCGCGCTAGCAAGACGGCGCAGGCCAGCTTCGGTGCGGATCGCCAGCGGGAGACCCAGAGAGAACATCAGATCGCCGAACAGGCATGCGTAACCGTCATCCAGGAATGCCCGCGCGGTCCCCCAGCGGTCGGTCGCCATCATGATGAAGGCGCGCTTATCACGAACATATCCTTTAAGATCTTCATTGATCACTCTACAGACCTGCTTTTCGAGTGTCATTTTGAGCCCGGTCCCATCGACCACCGGTGTCGTGCGCACGTGCTTGATCAGCGATTGAACCGAATGCATCGTGGACCACCTGTCCTCGATCATGATCCCCAACACAGCGCCTCCCACGCCAAAGGCGTCCACTTTTCCGTCCAGTTCGCCGTAAAGCCGGGCTGCTTTTTCCATATCACCATCGGTACCGATGCGCTCAAGAGACACCTTTTCCCCGAAGAGTTCAATCTCCACCTTCTTGTCGCGGGAGGAAGCACCTATGCTGATGCTGACTGCTCTTTTCATAAAATTCTCCGCTCCTTTCCCCTGGTACCGGCGCCCATGTCCAACAAAATTATCATGCTCACATTATATGGCAAGAATTGCCTGAACACGGAATAATTCCAGCTTGACGAAGGTGCGAATCTTGTCGCAATAAATTAACCCCTTTATGAACTGAGCGCTTCTCCCTGGTTGGGTGAAAAACCCTCATCTCAGGCCAGAAATCATAAATCGCGAGCGCATCCCGTAAGATCCCTTCGAATCGTGCCGTTCGTTAAAGTATGAGCAGATCTCGGTCATTTCAGCGCTGTTCATCGCTTTACATGTCTTGACCGGTGTCTTCATCGGTTCGAATCTCTTCGGTCTCACCCGGTTCGAACACTTCCCGCACCTGGCTGTTGGCTGCCGCGGGACCGATGACGCCCATCTCCTCCAGCCTGTCGACGATGCGCGCTGCCCGGGTGTAGCCGATGCGCATCTTTCTCTGCAGCATAGATATTGAGGCGCGCTTTTCACGCCGCACGATCTCCATGGCCTCTTCCAGCAGCGGGTCGTCACCGGAAAGCGTGTCCGAATCAAAAAGTGCTGTCTGCTTCATTGGGATGCCCTTGGGCATCAGCGCCATGTCGGGGATCTGCTCAACGCCGCCGAGGTGATTTTGAGCCGTTCGCCAGTTTTCAACAAGCCGCAGGATCTCCTGGTCCGATACATAGGTCCCCTGCAGTCGCACAGGGCTGCTGGCGGTGGGCGACTGGTAGAGCATGTCTCCCCGTCCAAGCAGCTTCTCCGCGCCGGGCTGATCGAGGATGACACGGCTGTCCGTGTTGGAAGTCACGGAAAAAGCGATGCGCGCGGGCAGGTTCGCTTTGATCGTCCCGGTCAGAACATCCACCGAGGGTCGCTGCGTGGCGATGACCAGGTGAATTCCGGTGGCGCGGGCGAGCTGTGCCAGCCGCACCACGTTGCGCTCGGTCTCTTCGCGCGCCAGCATCATCAGGTCAGCCAGCTCGTCAATCACCACGATGATGAACGGCATGCGCTCGGGGTGAGAGCGGTTATATTCCTCGATGTTTCTCACTTTCTCGGCGAAGAATTTCTTATAACGCACGTCCATCTCACCTGTCGCCCAGCGCAGGGCACCGATGGACTTCTCGGCATCCACCACCACTGGCGCCATCAGATGCGGGATGCCGTTGTAGCCGGTCAGCTCAACGCGTTTTGGATCGATCAGGATCAGGCGCACCTCATCAGGCGTGTTGTTCATCAGCAGCGCGCACAACAGCGCGTTGACGCAAACGGATTTTCCCGAACCGGTCGTTCCGGCAATGAGAAGGTGCGGCATGGCGGCCAGATCAGCCGCCACGGGCTTACCGGCTGAGTCCTTTCCAAGAGCGATCTTGAGGGGCGATTTAATCTTCCGGGAGGATTCCGACTCCAGGACCTCTCGCAGCGTCACGATGGCTGTGGTGAGATTGGGTACCTCTATGCCGACGTATCCTTTTCCAGGCACAGGCGCCTGGATGCGGATGCGCGACGCGGCGAGCGCCAGCGCCAGGTCTTTCTCCAGCGCAGCGATTTCATTGACACGCACGCGCGTGCGACCCGAGCGGGTTTCGATGTATTCAGGTTCAACGCCAAAAAGCGTTACGGCGGGACCGCGTTGAATATCCACCACCCGCACGGGAGCCGAGAATGATTTGAGAGTTTCCTCAATGACGCGAGCGCGATCTTTATCCACGCTTCCCTGGATGATCACCTCAACGGGCGGGTCCAGGATATCCTCCACGCTGGGCAGACCCCACCGGCGAGCAGTCCGCACCGATGCGTCAGCCGCACCGTTCGCCGGCTCGTTGATTACAGGTTTTCGTCCACCGTTTTGTTGCGGGGACGGTTTGTTCTCCAGGGTGGCCTGCAGTGGTTTGATCTCGGGCTGGACGATCGGCAGCCGCCTGGGTTTGTCGTCCGTGCGCAGAGGATGAAGCTCCTCTCCCAGCGGCGCAAGCGTTGGCTGATTGGGTTCACCTGACGGCGTAAATGGTTTTTCACCCTGGCGCTTTTCTGGGGCTTCGCCCCGGTTTCTCTTTTCATAGCGATCGCGGATCGCGCGCGCCAGCTCCGCGATGGAAAGACTGAACGTGATGGAAATCGCGATCATCATGTACCCCAGCCAGATCACCACCGCGCCGGCAACCCCGAACCATTTGACGAACAGCAACCCCAGGAAGCCCAAAATCCCGCCAGCCTCGACTCCACCCACGATGCACAGGAAGCCAAAGATGCCCAGCGCGAGCAGTATGATGTCAAAGATACGCCCACCTGAGAATTTCGGCAGCCGTTCAACCCGTCTGAGGATCATCCACAGACCGACCAGGAACATGATCAGGGGTACAAGGAACGCTCCGTAACCGGCGATCCTGTGGAAGAATTCGGCCACTGCCTGGGTGACCGCGCCTTTCCCTCCGATCATGCTGATGAACAGCACCAGGCCGAACAAAGCCAGGATGCCCCCAAACAGGTCCACGCGTCTTTCGGGAGAAAGCGGTTTCCACTGCCAGGGCAGTATTGGCATTGTACGCTTGCTTTTTGAGACGGTGCGTTTTTTGACCGAACGTGTTCGAGAAGAGGTTCTGCGTGGCATCATTTTTCCGTGTGAATAATTGTTCTACAAGTATTATTGTACACCAGCGCAGTGGGGTGCACGATTTGTGCAAACCGAAATTGACACGGAGAACCGGTGCTGGCGGAACCTACCTGCGCCGGGCTGACAGGAAAGCCAGCCCCGCGGCCGATATCGCCAGAACTCCCAGTCCGATCCCGCTGGCCAGCAGCCAGGGGAAAACCTTCGGGGTCGTTTCTGCCTGAACGGATCCAGCGTTTTCCTGGGCTTCGATCTCCTGGCCCCAGTCCTCCGCGGGTCGGATACCGATGATGGGGTTCGCCACTGGTCCAGGACTTTCCTTCGCGTCATTCTCAAGCCCGGGTTCGGACTGCCCAGGTGAGGACTCTTCCGCGAGCTCCTCCACGATCACCAGTTCCTCAGCGGACGTTTCCCCTTCCTGCACTTCTTCCACAGACTCCTCCGCAGGTAATTCTGCGCCAGTTTCCTCAACTGCAGCGTTGAGGTCCCCGGGAGAGGATGCCTCAATGCCGGGTGGGTAAATGGAAAGGCTTGGCTGTTCGCTGCCGCCGCCCATCCCGTACGCCTTTTGGGCGCCAGTCACCCCGTTCCAGAAAATCAACGGTTCAGACGTCGGCGCCAGATACAAATTCGATTCAAACATGACCGAGTCGGCTGCTGCCGGAGCGGAGGACATCCTTGGGGACATCAAGCCGGGCATGAACTCGACCGCGAACAAGGACACCATCAGGACCGCCGCGGCCACGGACAAGATTCTAAAAAAATTGGTCCAAGTTCTGGGATTTGCAGAGACTGCCTGATCCGGTTTGAGGGTGAAACTGCGCGGAACCTCGCGCCGGGGAATACTGCGCAGGAACGCGCGCAGTTCCGCCATTTCCTCCAGTCCCTTTTGCAAAGCCTGATCGGACTGCAGCGCGAGATCAAACCGGGATTGCTTTCTGGGGCTGAGTTTCCCATCCAGCGCAGCCGAGATCAGTACCCATTGCCCAGGCGTCAGACCCTGCTTCATGCGTTCTCCTCAGTTTCATGACGCAGTTGGGAAGTGAAAAGTTCCCCAAATCCCTCCAGGCAGTCGCGGAGCTTATGCCTGGCGCGCGCCAGGCGGCTCTTAATGGTGCCCAGCGGGGTCCGCACCATCTCGGAGACCTCTTCGTAATCAAAACCCTGCAGGTCGACCATGATCACCACGGCGCGGAATTCGGACGGCAGTGTTTCCAGGCAGTGCTGGAGCGCGGATTCAACATCCTTCCGTATCAGCGCTTCTTCCGGCTCCGCGCTTCTTTCATCCACCAACCATCCCGGGGATTCAATCTCCTCCTCGTCTTCATGGCGGATCGGCTCGAGCGGGGTGGTCGGGTGCCTCTGCGCCCGTCTCATCTCGTCATAGCACTGGTTGGTGACAATACGCAGCAGCCAGCCTTTGAACGATCCGCCGCGGTAACCGCGCAGGCCGCGGTACGCGGCAAGGAAAGCGTTCTGCGTGGCATCCTGCGCTGCCGCGTCACTGCCCAGCATGCGAAAGGCCAGGTTGTACGCCATGCCCTGGTATGCCAGCACAAGGCTGTTGAAAGCGTCCAGATCGCCTGAAAGGGCATCTTTGATGAGAGCCGCTTCATCCATCCATAAGATTATATCGCATGGAGGATTGTGCAAAAATTCAAGCGGGGTTTTTGGATATAATTAAGTCACCTTTGGGAAGGATCTTGGAGAAATGAAAATACTATCGATCGGAAAATACAGGGGACTGCAGGAGTGCTCCACCACGCGTAACGCCTTGACCATCCTTGCCATGGACCACCGCGTCAACATGCGCGCGGCGCTCGATCCCATCCATCCGGACAAGGTCAGTGATGAGACCATGCTGGAATTCAAGCGCGACATCGTCAAGTATGTTTCTCCCGCATCCAGCGCGGTGCTGCTGGATCCTGAATACGGAATCGCGAACACGATCCAATCCGGTGCCCTTTCAGGAAAGACGGGCATGATCGCCACCGTGGACGAATCTGGATACAAAGGTGACCAGTCCGCCCGCAGGACGAGCCTGCTGGCGGACTGGGGTGTCGCCAAGGCGTGCCTGGCGGGTGCGGATGGCATCAAGCTGCTGGTGTACTACCATCCGGATGCCCCCACCGCTCCCGAGATCGAAACGCTGGTGCACCAGGTGGCAGAAGAGTGCAAACAGCATGATGTGGCCATGTTCCTGGAATCCCGCGCCTATTCGCTGTCGCGCTCCAGCAACAAGCTCTCCCCGGAGGATCGGCACCGCGTCGTGATCGAGACCGCCAGAAGGCTTACGCCCTTGGGCGCGGATGTTTTTAAAGCGGAATTTCCCATGGACATCGCCTCCGATGTGACCCAGGCGGCCTGGTCAAAGGCCTGTTCAGACCTGTCGCTGTCAAGCGCGATCCCCTGGGTACTGCTTTCGGGCAAAGCCGGCTTCGAAATATTCCTGCGACAGGTCACCATCGCCTGTGAAGAGGGTGCCAGCGGCGTGGCGGTTGGGCGCGCTGTCTGGCAGGAAGCTGCCAACATGGAGGGAGAAGCACGCAGCCACTACCTGCAGAACACCGTGCACGAACGTATGGAGCGGTTGACCTCTGTATGCAACGCTCTGGCCAAACCCTGGACGGCTTTCTACAATCTGCCCGTTCCCAACGTGGACTGGTACAGGCGCTACCCTCAGAAAAACGCGGGGTGACGCCTCCCCTCTCCCAGCAGAACGAGGATCTCAAGGAAGCCTGTTGAAATGATCTCCAGGCACACGGACAGTCCTCCCATCCGCATTCGGCATACCAGCAAATCCGATCTGGACGCGCTGATGCATTAAAGGAATAACGGGAGCGTCATGGGCTGGGTTGGTTTCCCGGATGGTCTGCAGTATGACAGGAAGAAAATGCTGCGCTGGTTCAAGAAGATCTCAGCGGACGACTCCGCCAGGCACTTCGTGGTTGACCGGGATGGAGATATATGCGGGGAAGAGTTCTACAGGATCGACCGGACGCACGGCAGAGCCGGGTTGGATATCAAACTTTTCACGCGCTACAACGGAAAGGGTGTTGCCTGCCCGGCATTGACCCAGCTGATCAACCTGTGTTTCGAACAGGAAGCGGACATGGACGAGGTCTGGACCGAGCCGGCAGAGGGCAACATCGCTGCGAAAATGTACCGCAAATGCGGGCTTGCCCCGAAAGCCCGTCCGGCTGATCTGAATGCAGACACGAATTCGTATTGGGCGCTTGAAGGAAAGCGCCGGGGATCGCGGGGGTAGTAAAAAGGAATCTCAGGGGTAAAGGATGAGAGGAATGCTGCTGGCGGCGATCACGCCCGGGATGCGGTTATCACTGCCCTGCCAGATCAGCAGCCTGACGCGCGTGGCAGATGGCACGCTGTAATCGATCGTGATGGAGAACTGCGAGTATTCGTTCACCCTGAAGCCCGAGGAGATATCCAGGCTGGTCGAGTCAATCACGCGATTCTGCTCGTCCACCAGGTCGATGGTCACGGGTGCGCTGTTCACGAGGCGGAGCATGCCGCTCAACACGAACGAACCGCCTTCCACATAATTGTTGGCGATCGGCTTCAGGATGACATAAGGTTCGTAGAGGGATATGGCTGGATTGATTTCGATCTCATCACTGCCCAGTTGAAGCAGAACGACATCCACCGAGGACAGCGCCACCAGCCGGTCGGAATAATCGCGCGTGCTGAAAACAAGGCGGGAGGCGATGGCTGCCGATTCCAGGTCAAAATCCAGCTCGATGGAGGAGTAAATCCGCTTCGACAGTCCCTGGTAGAGGTACAGCTCTTCGTGAACGAAAGACTGACCCTGTTCATTCAGGAGATCAATGAACAAGATCCCGCTGCCGGATGTGTACACACCAAATTCGCAGTACACGGGAGAGACAATTTTCGAGGCAGGACCCGGCTTCTGGATCATCAATTGAGCGTACGGGGGCACGGGAGTCGGCGTGATCGTGGGGGTCCTGGTCACCCAGCGCGGGCTGGTAGGTGTCCGTGTCGGCTCCGCCGTGGGCACGACGGCACTGGGCGTGATCGTGGGCAGGATCTCCGGCGGGGATGATTCCTGTGTCACATCAGGCCAGGTCTGGGCACCTTGAGTCGGCGAAATGGCCGTGACGGCATCGGCTGGCAAGGTCAGCCATGCCCCGTCCGGCAGCACATTGTGCTGGGTTGGATCAGCCGCGAGCAGTCCACCAGGCATGCCGGGAGTGTGCGTGTTCTCACGGGTTACCGCAGGGCTGCAGGCAAACGCGAACAAGCCAACCAGCATGACGAGCAGCTTCGCGAAAAAAAATGGGGTTCGTACCGGAACAGGCTTCATCAAGCCAATTATGACAGATTTTTTATTGCGTGGGGGCTTCTTCTTTGGCAAGAAAATGCCTGACGATCCTTTTCAGCTCATCCATGGAAACGGGTTTCAGGAAGAAACCGTTCGCGCCCGCCCGGCGTGCTTTTTGCACTTCTTCAACGGTCTTCTCAGCTGAAAGCATGATGCAGGGGATGTGGCACAGCAATGTGTCCGAACGGACACGCTGAATGAACGTAAACCCATCCAGACCCTGCAACTGGCGGTCGACAAAAATGACCGAGGGGCTGTGGGACGCGGCCAGTACCAAGCCCTCCTCGGCTTTCGTGGTCGTGACCGCTTCATGGTCAATGAACGCCGCCAATCTCGTCATCAGCTGGAGATTCGTGATATCGTCGTCAACAAAAAGAATTTTTGCCATTCCTTCTTCCTTTTCCCCCGGGGGAAACGGTCGGATTCTTGATCATCCATCTGCCTTGAGTTCCAAGGCAGATGGATTTTAAATCAATGCCTAGAAATTGTAAATGGCGCGGTACTTCGACTCGAGGTAATTCAGATAAGGCATGGGGTCGATCCTGCTGCCAGTGACTTTTTGCACCAGCTCCTGTGGTTCGTAACGAGCGCCTTCCTGATGGATGTTCTTGCGCAGCCAGGCCAACAGCTCGCCAAATTCACCCTTTTCGAACTGGCTCTCCAGGGCGGGGATATCCTGGTTGATCTTCTCCCATAGCTGCACGGAGATCAGATTTCCCAAAGCATAGGTCGGGAAATAACCGATCAAGCCGCTGGACCAGTGAACATCCTGCAGAACCCCTTTGGTATCGCTTGGAGGCGTGATGCCGAGATACTCCTGCATGCGCGTATTCCAGGCTTCAGGCAGATGGGCTACTTCCAGTGAACCCTCCATGAGCGCGATCTCCAGCTCCAGGCGCAGCATGATGTGCAGGTTGTAGGTCGCCTCGTCGGCCTCGACCCTGATCAGGGAGGGCTCCACCTTGTTGATGCCCTTGTAGAAACCTGCCAGGTCCACCCCGTCCACCTGCTGGGTGAAGACCTCCTGGAAGCGCGGGAAGAAATACCTCCAGAATGACAGAGAACGCCCCACGAGGTTTTCCCACATGCGCGATTGCGATTCGTGCATGGCGTATGACGCGGCGTTCGAGAGCGGCGTGCGGTAAAAGCGTTTGGAATAACCGCCTTCGTATAACGCGTGCCCGCATTCGTGCATGGTGCTGAAGAGGGCGGAGGCGGCCCGTTCCTTGTCGAACCGCGTCGTGATGCGCACATCGGAAATGTTCATGCTGGTCGTGAAGGGATGCACCGACTTGTCCTGCCGGCTGGAATTCCAGTTGAATCCGAATTTGGTCAGCACTTCCAGTCCGAAATCCCATTGCCCCTGCTCAGGATACTGCCGGGTGAGGAAACTGTCATCCACCTGGGGCCTGCTCTTGATGGATTGGATCAGCTTCACCTGGCGCTCCCGGAGAGTGGCGAAGATAGCCTGGACCTCGCTGGTCTTCATGCCCGCTTCAAAATCATCCAGCAGCGGGTCGTACACGTGCGTGAA
>CAZCHK010000058.1:0-11835 GCA_964498605.1 uncultured Anaerolineaceae bacterium
CGGGGGGGGAGATACACGACAGTACCGGTGGATACGATGTTGCAGGCTAAAAAACGAGTTGATGTGGAAAAATTTTATGATAAGGAAAATTATCGTCCTTGCATAAAGGAATTTATTGATGTACCGATGTTTTTAAGTTGAAAGGTGATGGCATGGATACGAAAATTGTTGCAAAGATTATTGAAACGCTTGATTTTGGGATAGAGTATCGAGACGAAAAGGTAATCGTTATTGATCAAAACAAGGTCAGAACAAGAATCAGTAAACTGGCTGAATTTTCATCACTAGGGTGCGGGGCATTACAAGGGTATGCCAGGTTTTTTGTGCGAACGATTGCCGAAGAGCTGGGAATATTCCCCGCTTCAATTCATGATCTGTATATGGCTCGAGGTAGAAACGAAGTTCCCTGTACGTTTACTGTGCCTGCAATGAACTTAAGAATTCTCTCATTCGACGCCGCAAAGGCGATATTTCGATCTGCGTTGGCGATTGATGCGGAAGCCTTGATCTTTGAAATCGCCCGATCTGAAATGGGATACACCGATCAAAAACCAGCAGAATACGCAACATCGGTTCTGGCTGCCGCCATTGCTGAGGGGTACAAAGGCCCGGTTTTTATTCAGGGAGATCATTTCCAGGTGTCAGCAAAGAAATACATGATCGACCCAGAACCAGAGATCAATGCCTTGAAGAACCTCATCACTGACGCATTAAAGTATGGATTTTATAATATCGACATTGATGCCTCAACACTCGTGGATTTAAAGAAACAAACCATCCCCGAACAGCAAACCGCAAACACGACTCTTTCCGCGATGTTTACAAGCTACATTCGACTCCATCAACCGGCTGGGATCACCGTGTCCGTGGGTGGTGAGATAGGGGAAGTGGGAGGGCATAACTCCACGCCGGAAGAGCTTCACGCCTACCTTGATGGATATAATTTTGCGCTGACGCGCTATGGTTCTGAACTTGTGGGATTGAGCAAAGTAAGCGTACAGACTGGAACAAGTCATGGAGGGGTTGTTTTACCTGATGGTAGTATTGCAGAAGTGACAGTCGACTTTGAAACATTAAAAGACCTCAGCAGGATAGCCCGATCCAAATATCAAATGGGTGGTACGGTACAGCACGGGGCATCTACGCTTCCAGAATCTGCGTTCAATAAATTTGTAGAAAACGAAGCTATTGAAGTCCATTTGGCTACAAATTTCGCAAATATATTCTATGATAAGATGCCAGCTGGTTTGAAAGAAGAAATGTATGCATACCTTGATGAAAAATTTGCTGGTGATAAAAAACCCGGTATGACGGATGAACAGTTTTATTACAAGACCCGGAAAAATGTCGTCGGGCCTTTTAAGAAACAATCATGGTCATTATCTGACGAGGAAAAACAGCCAATTATTGTCGCCTGGGAAAAACTTTTCACCAATCTCTTTCAGTCACTCGGTTTGGGAGGGACAAAACAATACATCGATAAGTATATTTTGCCACAACAGGCAGAATATACGATTGAGGACTACACGGGTGAGGTAAGAGAAGATAGCGACACCAAGGATCTTGCGGACTAGATGAAGGCAGACATTCCTTTTCAAAAGATCGACGACACGCGGTATAAAGTAATACCGCGTGTTTTATTGTTTATATTCAATGCCGATCAGGTCCTCCTGATAAAAGGAAGTGACACAAAAAAGACATGGCCTGGGCTTTACAATGGCTTGGGTGGACATGTCGAAAAAGGGGAATCTGTTCTAGAAGCAGCAAAAAGGGAGCTCGAAGAAGAATCCGGCATCACAGCATTAATAATGGATTGCGTGGGAAATATTCTAATCGACGGTGAAGGTGATGTTGGTATATGTGTATTTGTGTTTTACGGAGAAACAGCGCAAAAAAACCTAAGTCCTTCGTGCGAAGGTACACCCGAATGGATCCCACTGGCAAACATCGGGAAAATACAGTGTGTCGCAGATCTTCCAATGCTGATCCCAAAAGTTATTGAAGCACATCAAAGCGGATCTCATTTTTCAGAGGTGTATTCCCGGGGAAACAGGATATGCGTATAGCTATACAGTTTTTTTCTTTTTCTCATAAAAAACCAATGATGTGCTGCCATATTGGCGATGGTCAAATTGCTCGAAATTTGAAAGGTATAATTTTTCATACTCCATCGGGTGTATTTGAACGACAATGAGACCCTCGTCATCAAGCCAGGATGCATTTTGATCAAGCAATACTATCGCTTTTTTCCATAAACATTTGTATTGGGGAGGGGCGATAAATATCACAAAAAAAGCTGTAGCTTGGCATGTTTCCAGGAATTTAAAAGCATCAATAAAAGTCACCCGTGCTTTATCAGATAACCTTGTAATCTTGAGATTCTCCTGAATAACATTGTACGCTTTGAGGTTATTCTCAATAAATTGGACGAAGGAGGCTCCTCGACTTAAAGCTTCAATGCCGACAGAACCAGTTCCTCCAAAAAGGTCCAGGAATTTTTCATTGATCACATCCTGACCAATTATGTTGAATAATGCGCCTTTTACTTTGTCCGTGATAGGCCGGGTAGAATCACCAGGGACATCCTTTAAACGGAAGCCTTTTGCTGAACCAGAAATAATTCTTGGGGTTTTCATTTGAATTCTCTTGCCGTGTCAATTGCAGCTTGAATGTTCCCGCGAGGGGCTGTGAGAGGTGTTACACAGCCAGTTCCAAGTATGAAGCCTGTGTTTCCCATATCTTTTATTGCCTTTTTACACTCTGCGCGTATGCGTTGGGGCGTTCCATAAACAAGTGATTCCCATTGACGGATTCCACCGCAAAACGTTACTTGTGTTGTTTGTCTGGCTTCCTTTAATGAAGGCTTCGTGTGTTGGTCGTGCCAGTTAATAACCTGAAAGGCCAGCGTAGAAAGCAATTGAAAATAGATATTGGTTCCATGAATATGAAGAATATTCAACCATGCATTGTTCATTGCGGCGAGGATTTTTTCATCAAAACAAAGACCAAATTTCTGATAATCGCCTTCAGATAATTGTCCATCCTGCGCATGCTGGACTGCATAGAAGAATCCGTCTATGTTCTCTTTTTGACAAGCTTCCAAAAAATCTATGGTAGTGTCCGAAATTGTCTGAAGCCCAACCATAAGCTCACCGGCATGATTTTTAACATGCGACAGCAATGTTTCATTACCAGCAAGATGCTTTGCCTGGGATAATGGACTGAATACTGTTTCAATGAGGGGGGTGCGTTTGTTAAATTTGTTTCTTAACATCCTGACGGCCTGGACTTGTTTTCCTAATGACCCATGCCTGACATCGAGTTTTCTTAGTTTCAACCAATCACTGGGTTCGTGTATCACAGGAATACGATTCTCCCGGGATCCTTCAGGATTACCCTGCCATTCATCTTTAGTTCCCCAATCGTATGTACTGTAACTGGAGGCCGGAGTGATTTTCAAGATATCAAAGTCAAATTGCCTTTGGAAATTTTCGACTGACGTAACAAACTCAGATACTTCCATATCGTCAGCGGGAAAGTGCCTCCAAAGAGCAACGGGTGTCACTCGTAGGGGGATTTTACTTAAACAATCTTCGATGATTTTACGATGATCAGAACAAGAGCTCATAAAAAAATCTCCCGCTGGAAAAACTTAAACCTGAAATGTCCATTTGCGATTCGCGAAAAAGTTCCACAGAAGTACGATAACTACACAAACAGCCAGTGCAAGATTATTCGCGATTACATCGGGGGAAAGGTTTAATAAGGTGAAATGATTATTAACCACCAACAAAGAAATGGTTTTACTCAGAATCCAAAATAGCGGAGTTCTGATTCCAAGACCTATCAGGCTGATCATCAAGAAACGAAAAAACTGTTTCCAAAAAGCCATGGTCCGATATTCTGGATATGTCCAATAACGATTCAGGATGAAGTTGTTCATCACCGCGAGCATGAATGAAATCGCCTGTGAAGCGATCTTTTCCCAACCAAAACTGACTGTCAGGAGATTCAGTATCCCAAAGTCAATAACAGTCCCGGTTATTCCGACTATTGCGAACTTAATAAACTGCCAGGTTGATTTATTGGTGGGAGACATTTGGATTATTTTGTCTAAAATAGTCGATAGTCTTTTGCAGGCCTGTCTCTAGTTGAATTATTGGACTCCATCCTAAAAGATGCTTGGCTTTTGAGATATCCGGCTGTCTTTTCAAAGGATCATGTCCAACAAACATTTCTTCCCTGAAAACCAATCTGGCTGGGTTGTTCGTTAACTGATTAATTAATTTTGCAAAGTCTAAAATGGTTATTTCTTCGGGATTTCCAATATTTACAGGCAGGTGTTCGTTTGAACAAAGCAATGCATACAATCCCTCGATTAAATCATCGACATAACAAAAACTTCTTGTCTGCAAGCCGGTACCGTAAATCGTCAGGGGTTGCTGCTCTAAAGCCTGGTTGATAAAATTTGGCACGACACGGCCATCATCCATCCTCATTCTGGGCCCGTAGGTGTTGAATATCCTGGCAATGCGCGTGTCTAATTTATGATAGCGATGATACGCCATCGTTAAGGCTTCCGCAAATCTTTTCGCCTCATCATAAACAGACCTTTCGCCTACGGGGTCTACTTTTCCCCAATACGATTCCTTTTGTGGATGCTCTTCCGGATCACCATACACTTCGCTGGTGGACGCAAGCAAGAACTTCGCGTTTTTTGCTTTCGCAACTCCGAGGGTGTTGTGCGTGCCGAGAGCACCAGCTTTTAATGTCTGGATAGGTAGATTTGGGTAGCCACAAGGGGAAAGGGGATTTGGACTCGCAGGAGAGGCGAAATGAAGCACCGCGTTTATCTCTCCCTGTACAGAGATGTGATTTGAGACATCCTGTTCGATGAAAGAAAAATGCTTGTTAAGCAGTAGCGCTTTGATGTTTTCGGCGGACCCGGTAATGAAATTATCCATTCCGATAACATCGTGATTCTCATCCAGTAATTTCTCACACAAGTGGGAGCCGAGGAAACCAGCAGCTCCTGTTAGGAGGATCCGCATTTTATCTCCAGTCGATCTTAGATATTAAACCATCACTGGTAATTTGCAGCGATTCACACCTCACTGCGTCGATGAACCAAAGATTTCCATCAAGAATCACACCGATAAAGAATTGCCCATCGTTATTCATTGCTGGAGACCATTGAATTAATTGGGGCTCCAGACCAATGGAGTTCTGAGGTGGAAAGCAGGACCTGCTATTCGATCCATCCTGCTCAGAAATGATTAAACGGTACCGTGAGGTGTCACTTTGATTGTTTTGAATCGATTGTAGAAAACCAAGATAATAATGCCCGAAAGAGGTCATGGGAGCGGGGGAGGGGTAAGAGAACATTCCGGGATTTTCAATGAGATTTATTGAATCCTGAGTATCGATGTGAAAAGAATTCATCGAGAAGGATTGGTTTATGGACGAGGATCCTGATGCATTGTCTTGCCAAAAAAAGACTTTGCTTCCAGGCGACCATCCAATCGATGAATACCACGCCCAATCCCCACGAGTATTAAACGCATTCAGCTCAATTAATGGAACAAGCGTTTTGCTCTGAAAATTTACAAAACCTATCTGATCGGGACGAGAGTATACCAATGTGCTGCCGTCAGGGGACCAAAAATAATCCGTACCCCACCAGCCATATTCACCACCGCCATTGATCGCAATCACATTTTCATTTCTCCAGACAGAACCGCCTTCAGAGAATGTCAGGACCCAAAGGTCATTATTGGCCTGCCACCCGGGAGGTGTTTCGCGTGGTTCGACCGTGGAATATGTAACCGTGTTGGTTTTTCCCGGGACCCATGCGGCATGGTGGATGACGTTTTTCACGTTTAAATCTTGAAGGATCACCTCATCGGTATCTAAGCTGGCTATCCATAATGAATTTATGGTATCCTCATCCGAACCGGACGTGCGTGAAAAAAGCAGCCATTTACCATCCGGACTGATCTCGAATATTCTTCCATCAAGATCATTCGATTGTGTCACTGGTCGTCTGTTTGAAGTATTGGATTCCATTGCCCAGGCGTTTCCAGCGATGAGGTATGCGAGTTTTCCCGGGATTGGAATGGACACGAATGGTTTGGATATGCCCACCATTAGTATTTCAGCGACAGGTTCCAGAATAGTGGATTCAGAAAAAATGGTACGCATTTTTTCTGTATTATTTTCTTTGATCACCCTGTAAGTAGTCTGCTTTATCCCATTCCGGCCTTGTTGAATTAAGTAGCTTTCCCCTTCCTCCAAAGATTCATTTTGCACAACGATTTCCTGGAAAGGAATTTCTTCATCTAACAGAATAAAATTTTCCTCGACACGGATTAGAGTGATTGACATTTCCCGATCAATCTTTGTTTCCAGGGAGGGAACTGATCTATCCAGAGGTTGAAGTTGAATGCCTTCTTGAATTAATAGATCTTTTACCGTTTCACCATTGAATGCATTGGTAACAATTAACTGACCATCAACATTAATATCAATCCTGTAGTTTTCAACATAACTGGAATTTCGCCCACAACTCAAAATCGTGAATGAAATAAATATTACAATGATTGCTGCAAGTTTGCTCTTGGACATCATTCAATCAAACGGTATAATCAGTGTCTACTTTTCAAACGAATTATAGCATGACTGACATTTCCGGAATTTCTAATCCAGACACCGCATCCAAATTGGAGGCTCTCCTATTTGTGTCTTCTGGTAATGTCGCCAAAACATCCATCTGTGAATTGCTGAAGATAAAAATGTCCGAGCTTGACGATCTGCTCGATGAGATGCAAAAAAATTATATCTCTCACCATGGCTTGAGGATTCAGATTAGTGGGAATAAACTCTGTTTAACAACTGCACCTGAGCTTGCACAAGTGGTCGAGGAATTCCTGGGTCTGGAGGCATCTTCGAAAATGACCAGAGCCAGCTTGGAAACCTTGGCTATCATCGTGTACAAACAGCCCGTCACCAGGCCGACAATTGACTCGATCCGTGGCGTGAACAGCGATGGCGTGATTAAAAGCCTTCTGTTTAAAGGACTGATTGAAGAGATCGGTCGAGCCGAGACACCTGGAAGGCCGATTTTATATGGCACCACGTCCACGTTTTTACAAGAATTCGGCTTGAGCAATCTAAAAGAGCTGCCGAATATTGAGGAAGTGGTGGCTTCAGTGGAAAAAACTGAAAAGAAGATTTTAAAAGATTAATGACGATGCAAGACCGCCTTCAAAAGATACTCGCGAGATATGGATTCGGTTCCAGGAGAAGCTGTGAGAAGTTGATTGTTGAGGGAAGAGTGACAGTCAATCATCAGAAGATTACTCTTGGAGCGAAGGCAGATCCTCAAAAAGACGAAATAGCTGTGGATGGGAAGGCTTTAAAAACAATTCCTGAGGCCGTTTATATTGCTTTAAACAAGCCAAAATATGTCCTCTCTGATGAATCCGAGGATGATGAAAGAAAGACAGTTTTTAATTTTATCCCGCCGCTTGGACATATGTTTTCAGTGGGAAGATTGGATTTTGATAGTGAGGGTTTGATACTGCTGACAAATGATGGCGCGCTTGCAAATATCCTGACCCATCCAAGGTACGGGCATGAAAAAGAGTACAGAGTGACCTTACGCTCAAAACCAGATCTGCAGCAATTAACGATATGGCGCAGAGGTGTTGTGTTAGAGGATGGTTATAAAACTGCGCCAGCCAAAGTATGGGTCATCTCCACAGAAGGGGACAGATGTGTCGTCGGGGTTATTATGAAAGAGGGGAAAAAGCGACAAATACGAGAAGTTGCTGCCCGTATTGGATTATCGGTAAGCAGGTTGGTAAGAGTTCGTATTGGAACACTTGAATTGGGCAATCTTAAGGCAGGACAATGGCGACACCTGAAAATGCAGGAAATCAAAGATCTTAAAGAAATCAGCATTTCAAATATTAAGAAACAATCAAAAGTTACGCGGGGTGACAGAAACTAAGGTTTGGATCAACTCCTGTTGATCTTTGTTTGAACAAGTGCTTTTCCGGATAAAATCCTTCAATTGATCTGATTTAAGCATGATCAATCCAGATCCGTCATCCTTTATCTCGACATCTGAATGCATGAACACGAGAATTTTTTCGGGTGGATCGAGTCGGGAAAAATCTTGCCCGGTCTGTTTTTGGATTTTTTCAATCGAAACCCGCCAATCTTTTTCCATGAATTGAAAATCCCTTTTGGGATCCCTGAATGTATCGGGTGACAAGAAGTTAATAATGGAACGATTGGGCTTTTTATAGGTCCATTTATCAACATGCTTCGTGTAGGTTATTTTTCCACTGACCTCATACAATTCAAATAACCATATCCGTGACTTGCCTATCAGCACATGGGAAGTTTCAAAGACATAATTATAGAGAGTGTATCCTTCTGAAAGCCCTTTGAGTGACAGTGAAAGGCGCTCCTCCAATCTTGGGGAAGCCCCATACCTGCCTGTGAGCAGTACATAAACTCGAAAGAGTGTGTACGCTGCGATCAAAAGAACAGTCGAGGTGATAAAAGAAAGAGGCGAGGATTGGACTGTATTTGTAAATATCAGGTAAATGGCAATTCCGAAACAGGCAAACGTGATGAGGATCATCACCCGCATAATTACCTTAATTTTGTTGATTAACTTTAGATTCGTTACAGTTTTCATTTTTCCAGGTGCATTTCTTTGATCAAGTACTCCTTAAGCTCCGCCAGTAAATTGGCTTTGACTGCTTTTTGAGCCAACCTCAGGGCTGAGACCAAAGCGCGCGCATCCGATCTGCCGTGCCCAACAAACACATATCCATCCACGCCCATCAGTAATCCAGCCCCGACTTCGGCCGGGTCCATGAGCTTGAAAAGGCGCTTGAATGCGGGTTTAACAATCAACCCACCAAAAGACAGCCACATAGAATTTTTGATTTCCCTGGAAAGGAATTCTTTAATGAATTTTCCGATCGCCTCACCGGTTTTTATAAAAATATTACCCACAAATCCATCGGCTGCAACGACATCTGCGATTCCTTGAAAGACCTCTTTTGGCTCAACGTTTCCAATAAAATTCATCGGTGATTCTCTTAGGAGTATGTGTGCATCCTTGATTAGCTGGTTTCCCTTAATGTCTTCTTCCCCGTTCGACAGGAGGGCTACTCTCGGATTTTCATAGCCAAGAACATGCCTGGCGTAAACATTTCCCATGACCGCGAATTCCCTGATAAATTCAGGACGGCAATCGACATTGGCGCCCATGTCAATAAAAACACATTTATGAATGCTTGTGGGAATTGTGGTTAACAAAGCAGGACGGCTGATTCCCTTGACCCTGGATAATATTCGAATCGCATTGAAACTAGCTGCGCCTGTATTACCCGCAGTCACAAAAGCTGAGGCTTCACCGCTTTTCACCAGCTCAATCCCGACCGCCATTGAGTTCTTTGGTTTCATGCGAGTTGCCTCGACGGGATGATCGGTCATCTCCAGAACATCAGGAGCATGGATGATCCTTACAGGCGCTCCGGAGTTGTTTAATGCTTTCAACCTGGGAGAAAGGATATCCTCATTGCCAACCAATATGATCTCCTCTTTCAATAATTCTGCTGCCTGAACTGATGCTTGCAGTTCAGGCTCCGGGTATTGATCGCTCCCCATTGCATCAAGAACTATGGACATTACGACCTCCTAGAATGATCTACTTGACATCGGTTTAACGCCGGTTATAATATCGAATGCTTGGGCGCTGGTGCTGGAATTGGCAGACAGGCATGGTTGAGGGCCATGTGCCGCAAGGCGTGGGGGTTCAACTCCCCCCCAGCGCATACGAAACCGCTTTAAATTAGCGGTTTCATTTCTTAAAAGTGGGACTCTAAATGTGAAATACCTGTTTGGCATTGTTGGAGGTTTTACTGGCTATGCTGATAATATCACAACTCAATAATGCTGCTATGCTCTCCGCAACCCGAATAACATGGATTGGCTCATTCCTTTTTCCCCGGAGGGGGGAGGGCGACAGAAAGGGTGCGTCAGTTTCGAGCACAATTTTTGTCTGAATGGCACTCAGCGAATCATCTGATAACAGTCTATTTTTGTATGTGATTGGTCCTCCAATCCCAAAATAAAAATCATTCTCCAGTCCATAGTCTTGGATGAATTTGGAGCCTGTAAAACCATGGAAAACTCCACTGACGGCATATTCTTTCAAAATATCGACGATGTCTTCTTGAGAATTCCTTTCATGAATGATCACGGGTTTATGATGCTTCTCAGCCAAATCCAGCTGTGCTTTGAAAACTTCCTTTTGTCGTGACGCAGTTGAAGGATTTCGATAATAATCTAATCCGATTTCCCCTATGGCAACCACTTCCCTGAGATTCATATAACCTGATAATTGATCCAATGCCTTGTTGTCCCAGGTTTGCAAATCATTCGGATGGATGCCGACTGCGACCCGAACCGGGGGATATTTGCTTGCAATATCCAGGGCTTTTTCACATGACTCGATGTCGATGCAGGGAACGATGATATTTTCTATACCACCCGCCGTCGCCCGTGAAATGACAGAAGAGAGGTCCTCCGAAAAGAGATCGAAAAACAAATGGCAATGCGTGTCGATGAACACGTACGATTACTTCTCACCGACGATTTTCAATCCATCCTGCAGGATCAAAGCGACTTTTTCTTCCTTGGTCGTTTCGCAGTAAATGCGCAAGATAGGTTCTGTCCCGGAAAAGCGTATTAACAGCCATCCGCCGTCTTCAAGATTAAACTTATATCCATCCAACGTGTCAAGTCCCGTACAGGCCAACCCACCGATCGTGGCAGGATTTGCGCTAAGGATCATTTTTTCTTTCGACGCCCGATCCCCCTTAAAGGGTTTGTCAATTCGGTCATAGTAATGAGCACCAATTTTTGCGAAGAGGATGTCCAACAATTCTGAAGGTTTTTTCTTCAGCTTAACCATCATGTCCAGTATATACAATCCAGCTAGGATACCATCTCTTTCAGGGACATTACCGCGGAAAGCGTAACCGCCTGATTCTTCACCACCGATCAAAGCGTCGGTTTCCAGGAATTTCGGGGCCACGTATTTAAATCCTACTCCAGTTTCGTAAACAGGGACATTGTAGATCTTGCCTAATTTATTGAGCATGGATGTCGTTGAAATTGTTTTTACGATTGCGCCTCGCTCCCCGCGAATTTCCAACAAGTAATATGCCAACAAGGCATAGACACGTAATTGGTTAATGAAGCGACCTTGCTCATCCCCAACACCTAAACGATCCGCATCTCCATCTGTAATCAGGAGAACATCAGCTTTTCGGGATGTTGTTTCGGAAAGACCCGCGTTGATATTGGGAGGAATTGGCTCAGGTCGGCTCATCTCAGGGAAAATTGGATTTCGAGCAGCATGAATCTCCTCCACGATGATATTCCCACCTTCCAGGATTTTTGAAAACCACCCGGCCCCATTTCCCCACATCGTGTCAACAAGAATGTGCAGAGGCGCTTCTTTGATAGGTGATAGGTCTAAGATTCGATTAATGTGTTGAATATATGCAGGAGCTGGATCAAAAACTTCAATACTGCCTTGGGATACTGCATCCGAAAAGGATAATTTCTTCACGGTCGCCTCATCCACAGGAATCAACGATTCAATTTTTTGTAATCCCTCCGGATCAATTGCTCCGCCATTGTGATCGCGCACTTTATAACCGTTGT
The DNA here is from genome assembly GCA_964498605.1 of uncultured Anaerolineaceae bacterium. Classification (GTDB taxonomy): domain Bacteria; phylum Chloroflexota; class Anaerolineae; order Anaerolineales; family Anaerolineaceae; genus JBGQAS01. The sequence continues at coordinate 11,758 of CAZCHK010000058.1, forward strand.
CCGTTGGGGGGTTATGCGAAGCTGTAATGTTTACCGCGGCTGCAGCTTTTTTATGAATCACAGAAAAAGCGATTACCG
>CAZCHK010000059.1:0-11278 GCA_964498605.1 uncultured Anaerolineaceae bacterium
GGTCTCCTGTGAGTAGATCTCTTGGAGCTTTCTGAGCAGATGAAGAAGCATTTTGGAAGATGAGGATTTCCGTTCCTTCGCTAGCACTTTTCATATCAACGAATGCTTGGCCTGTCAGGAACCCATCCGTATCAACAGCGCAGCTTGTCACCTGACCTACCACTCTTCCCTTTGTGTCCATAACCGGATCACCGTGATGGGCCATTCGGACTGCTTTTTCAGCAAATCGAAAACGAGTGACAACGCCTTTGCGGTTTTTTTCCCGCTTGATGTACTCATTACGCCCGATGAACCAGGGTTTGTATACCTTGACATAGGATCCAAAACCTGCTTCTGCTACCCCTAATCCCATGTCGCCGGCCATTTCATGCCCATAGAGCGGTAAACCAGCTTCTGTTCTTAGTGAATCACGGGCTCCAAGACCGCAAGGTTTAAGTCCGTAGTCTTTCCCATGCTCTATTAATGCACGCCAAAACGACACTGCCTGTTCAGGATGCACAAACAGCTCAAACGCCATTTTTTCACCCGTGTATCCGGTTCTCGAAACGATCAGGTCGAATCCTCCAACTGAAGCGTCGCACAGCTGCGTACGCTTTAACCCCAAAATCTGGTTCCGAGTTTTATCATTGCACCCCAGCGATAACAAAATATCCCTTGACCTGGGGCCCTGAAGGGCAATGTCTATTTTTTGCTGGTTTCCCTCTTTCGGATCTCGGAGGTTTCGCAGCTTGGTGTCGATTCCGAATGCTTTCGCACCCGGATGGGCTACATCAACTACAACCTTTCCTTTCACTACCGCATTCAGCCAGTTCCAGTCTTTTTCATCATTGGAAGCGTTCACTACGATTAAAAACATCTCATTGCTACGACGGTATACCAGGCAGTCATCCAGGACATTAGCATGAGGATCGAGGAAATGCGTATAACAGGATTCACCGATATCCAGTCCGCTAATGTCATTTCCGCAAACGCTGTCCAAGAAAGAGGCGCAATTTGGACCTTCAGCCTGGTATACACCCATGTGCGTCACATCAAAAAGCCCGGCGAATTGCCTTGTCGCCAAATGTTCTTCCACAACAGAGGAATACCAAACGGGCATTTCCCAGCCTGCAAAAGGAGTCATTTTTGCGCCTAAATTGACATGTTCTTGAAAAAGCACAGTCCTGCGTTGGTGATTATCCAGTCTCTCGCTCCAGCAAAATTCTGGGAGGGGAGGGACATCCGAGCTGGCCTTTCCGATATAAAAAGGCTTTGTTTCTTCGAAAGGCTTTATTACATCAGTCGGTAGCGCTTCTTTCGCTTCATACACATTTACTGGGCCAGGTAGTCTCATTGTGATGTCCGGGTTAAATTCGATATATCCATCTGAAAGACCGCGAAGCCAGGCAGCGCAGAGTCCGAAGTATTCTCTGGAGAAAGAAAATTGAAATAGCACTGGAGAAATTTTGGTTAATTGACCTTTAATCACCTTTTCTTGGATGATCAGATTTGAATCGCATGCCTGGCCGTCATCCAGGGAGTCTATTAATGACGTAAAGGCGAAATTAACAAAGCGTGGAGCATTTTCCCCTTCAATGTTTATGTGAGATTTGTCCGATTGTTCTACTGGAAGGTCGTCCGAGAAATAATAATGAGGATAGCTGGAGGATTGAAATTCCTCATCTTTTCCAGCCTCAGCAGCTAACTGCCGGGTAAGAGATTTAGCTTTTTCTAAAACGAAGAAATCGATTTTTGCTCTAGCGGAGGGTCCCCCCCGTGATTCGACAGTGTAAGGTTTTGTGGACTGCATGATGTCCGCGATAATGTCCGCAATCTGGATCATTTCAGGTTCCTTCAACCCCCGTTGTGTTAACCATGGAGTACCCATCCGGATGCCAGAAGCGTAAAGAGCAGTTCTGTCCCCGGGAATGGTATTGCGGTTTAACACTATCCCTGCAATATCGAGGATCCTGGCAGCCATGTCCCCCGTAAGTTGTGTGCCATCTTGCCCAACAATCGTTTTGCAATCTACATTGAGCATATGTGTGTTGGTTCCGCCAAACGGCAGTCGGAAACCGCGTTTTTGAAGCTGTATGGCCAACGTGGAGCAATTCTTGATGATTTGCGATTGCAGCTTCTGAAATTGCGTGGACCTAGCCATTAAGAACGCCAAAGCCAATGCAGCAAAAACATGCACATGGGGACCGCCTTGTTCACCTGGGAAAACCGCTTTGTCAATCTTTCTGGAAAGGGATTGATCCGTGGTGAGTATGACCGCACCTCGTGGTCCGCACAGGGTCTTATGAGTCGTTAAAGTTATTATATGCGCGTAGCCAACAGGGGATGGAACCTGTTTTGCAGCGATAAGCCCTGCGATATGCGAGATATCTGCCAGAAGCAATGCGCCAACAGAATCCGCGATTTTTCGAAATTTTTCCCAATCAGGAACCCACGGGTAGCTTGAGTAACCTGCGATGATGATTTTCGGTTTGCACTCAGAAGCAGTTTCCTGAATTGAATCGTAATCTAACTTTTCATTGGATGGGTCGACATTATAATGCACTGCTTTATAAAGCTTCCCGGATCGATTGACCGGGGAGCCATGGGTCAGGTGCCCACCATGGAGGAGGTTCATCCCCAGAATTGTGTCGCCAGGATTGATTGTCGCGGTGTAAACCGCGTTGTTCGCAGGAGCTCCTGAAAGTGGTTGCACATTGACAAAGAGCTGACTTGCCGGAATCTGATCAGTTGAAAATAATTCTGCGCATCGGCGACGTGCTAATGACTCGACAATATCCGCGTATTCGACTCCCTTGTAATATCGGGGATCGGCGTATCTTCGATAATAATTGAGCTGAAGTGAATAATCCAGGATTTCATTTTCAGCATGCCATCGAGTTTGTTCATTCGGATAACCCTCAGCGTAAATATTCTGAAAGGTCGATCCAAGAGCTTCCCTCACAGCCTTCGGGGCGCTGCTTTCACTTGCAATCATGATCAATTTTCTGCTTTGGCGCTCGGTTTCCAGGTTGATCAGACGATTTAATTCCGGGTCAAGTTTCTCTATCGAACCGCGAAAAAGGAAATCTTTCATTAACAAATACCTCCATGTGAATACAAAAAAATAAAGCTTTTCATACGCAAAAACATCACTGTAACGTCATAAAGATATCATGGTTTGACGTTCCTTATTAAATCCATTGCGTATTCAAGCTTGCCAAAAAAAACAGGCTATCGTATTGTAGCCTGTTGAACTGATAGGGTCAAGGAAATCTTGTTTGCATTGTGGTGCAAAACCTCTTAATTATTTCGCTCACTGAGGTTCTTGTTTATCCAACTCAAAATGGCTTCCAATACCAGATTCTTTTCCGGTTCATTATGGAGCTCATGATAATATCCGTCCCATTCTTTATACGTCAGAAGTGTTTTTGGAGCATTTTCCGAAAAACGTTTTGTCCCTGCTGGGTCCACTAATCTATCTTGTGTACCCTGCATGAGCAAAGTCGGATTTGATAACTCATTTGCTTGAGCGATCACCCATGTGCCTTTGGTGAGGAATTGCATGCCCAATCTGGTTGAGATGAGGGGATGCACCAGGGGATCCGCATTGTATGCATCTACTACGGATGTATCTCTGGACAAGCCCGGTCTGTACAGCTTATTATTCAGCGTGAAGGAAGGCCAGATTTTGTCCATTGACTTGGCAAGAAAGAGCCTGAGGCCTACGGGCGGATCTGCAGGAATCAAGCCTGGGCTGGTAATAATATAACCATTTACCTCAGGTTTGGTTCTTAAGGCCATGTACAATGCCAGTGCACCACCTAAGCTGTGCCCGTACACAAATACTGGAATGCCTGCATTCTCTTTTTTGACGATTGACAGTGTTCGCATAATGTCACTAACAATTGCGTCATATGAATCCGCGTGGCCTCGTTTCCCACCGCTTTTCCCGTGGCCAATAATATCAAAAGAATAAACGGCGATATGGTTGGAATTGAAGAAATCGATTACATGTTTGTATCGATTACTGTGTTCACCCAGTCCATGAACAATGATCACAGCAGCTTTTGGGTGATTCTGAGGTTGCCACGAATATCCCTGGATTTTCTCTTTCTTGTTTGATTCCCATGAAAATTCAGAATACATGATTGCCTCCAAAAAAATGATGGGTAAGTATAGCATTGATTCCAAAAAAGGTGAAAAATGCTTTCCTGTGAAATGATTTCATAACTGATCAAGAAAAATGGTGTTAAACTAATGAGTGCAAATGGAAAATTTTCATCGGTATACTTCTGAAGAAAGCGCACTCGTTCAAGCGATAAAAGGAGATCAGCTCGCATTTAGTTGGCTGTATGAACAGAATATCACAAAGATATACAATTACATTTATTACCGAACAGGTAATAGTTTTGACGCGGAGGATTTAACCGCGCGTGTTTTTCATAGGGCAATGAGTCATTTATCCACATACCAGTACAAAGGAATTCCATTTTCCGCATGGTTATACCGCATTGCCCATAACTTGGTGGCAAATTGGCATAGGGACACAAAACGAAGGAACGAGGTTCCTCTGGAGGATTATGAAAACATCAAGCACGGCGATGAATTACCAGAGAAGGCAATCATCCAAAACCAGGAAACAGACATGCTTTTACGGGCAGTGCGAAAATTATCAAACGAAAAACAGACACTGATAATTTTAAAATTTGTTGAAAAAATGCCGAACGCTGATATTGCGCTCATACTTTCTCGGACTGAAGGCGCAGTAAAAAGCCTTTATCATAGAACATTGAAATTACTCAGGAAAGACATGGAGCTAAGCTCATTCGACTGGAGCGAATAATGTTAAACACAATACCTTCCCAGTTCACGATTGAAAAAGCGTTGAAAATGCGACTTCAAGCCATTCGGCCAAACCCCGATTATGTTGAAAACCTGAAAATTCAACTTCGGAATGCAAAGGATGTCATCATCGAAAAAAAGCCTGTGGTTTTACGAACGATGTGCGCAATCCTTGCCGTGGCAGGCTCGTTTGCATTAGCGACCACGATTATCATGAAGTTGCTCGTGAAAAGTAATGAATAGCCGAAAAAACCAATAGACTTACCCCTCAATTATTCAGGGTATGTAAATTCAACGCTTTGTTTGATTGAGAATGGCCTTTTTGATTTGCTGAACCCAAGGAACCATTAATCATCAAATGAAAGATTATTCTAAGCTGCAGATTGATCATCAAACCGAGAATCCCTGCAGAAAAACTCATATGTTAAAATTGCTGGTATGAGTTTGAACGTGGTTTTCATGGGATCATCAGAATTTTCGGTCCCGTTCCTGGCTAAGTTAGCTCAAGACGTGAACCTTGTCGGTGTTGTCACACAACCCGACCGTCCTGCAGGAAGAGGAAGGAATTTCAAATTTTCGCCCGTGAAGAGTACTGCGTTGTTAATGGGTAAGGAAGTGTTTCAGCCAGAAAAAATGGCAGACCAGAATTCATTTTTAAAAATAAAAAAATGGAACCCTGATGTGATCGTTGTCGTGGCGTATGGGCAAATACTAAAAGAAGAAATTCTCAATGTTCCTTATTACGGTAGCATCAATGTCCATGCATCTTTGCTTCCGAGGTGGCGAGGGGCATCACCGATCCAAACAGCGATTCTCGAAGGAGATGAAATTACAGGAATAACCATAATGAAAATGGATAAAGGCATGGATACTGGGCCGGTCTATGTGAATAAAGCGGTAAATATTTTGGCTGATGATACTAGCCAATCCCTTGGAAATACGCTCTCAGTTATTGGAGCAGATCTTTTAGCAGAGACATTGCCAAAAATCGTCTCTGGCAAAATCTCACCGCAAGCACAAGAGGAGGATAAGGCTACATACTGCCGTTTGATCAGAAAAGATCATGGTGCATTAGACTTTTCTAAGAGTGCTGCAATACTACAACGGCAAATTCGAGCATTTTATCCCTGGCCGGGAAGTTTCATGCAGTTGCAGGAAAAGGAGCTGAAGATCATCAAAGCTCACGTGGAAGAATCAACTGAAACAGTCGGCGGCAAGCGATTGATCTCGCATGGATTTCCTGCTGTTTCCACATCAGAGGACCTGTTGGTCTTAGACATGCTACAGCCAGCTGGAAAACGGCAAATGTCCGGAAAAGAATTCTTACAAGGATGCCGGTACTGGTAAACAAAGTATCAAATCCAAATCGTACAGAGGTTCAGTGACAATTCCAACTTGGATTCAATCAGCCATCTTCTATCAAATATTCCCAGATCGTTTCTCGAATGGTGATAAATCCTATGACCCGGTTAATGTTCATCCATGGGAAGATAAACCCACCAGCCAAAGTTTTTTTGGTGGAGATCTAAAAGGTATTGAAACAAAGTTAAGTCATATCACCGATTTGGGTGGAAACGCAATTTACCTCAATCCAATCTTTTTATCCTCCTCAACACACAGGTACAACACAACGGATTATTTTAAAATTGATTACAAGTTAGGAAACTTAGGATCATTTCATTCCTTGATCAGGGAATGCCACAAGAAGAACATCAAAGTGATCTTGGATGGTGTATTCAATCACTGCGGGAGAGGCTTTTTTGCTTTCTCGGATGTACTTGAAAATGGTATTAACTCTCCATACAAAGACTGGTTCAACATCCGAAAATTCCCACTCGATGCGTACTCACCTGGTGATGCTCTTGATTACGAGGGTTGGTGGAAGCATAAAAGTCTACCGAAATTAAATTTGTTCAACCAGGAAGTCCGAAATTATATATTCCGTGTTGCAGACTATTGGATAGCTGAAGGAGCAGACGGTTGGCGGTTAGATGTCCCTAATGAAATTGATGACGATGAATTCTGGCTTGAATTTCGGAATATCGTAAAGTCAGCCAATCCTGAAGCGTATCTTGTTGGTGAAATATGGGATATTAACAGACGGTGGGTTGGGGACACTCATTTCGATGGATTAATGAATTACCCTTTTCGCAGCGCGGTGATTGATGTAGTATCCAAAAAAATTTCCCCATTTGATTATTCATTCAGAATCAAGGAAATTCTGGATGCTTATCCCCAGGAAAATCACTATGCCATGCTGAACCTGTTAGGTTCTCATGATGTAGAGAGGATCATATCGATCTTTGGAAATGACCTTGATAAATTGAAACAAGCCATATTTTTGCAAATGATGGCTGTGGGTTGCCCTTGTGTGTATTACGGAGATGAGATTGGTTTGGAGGGGGGAAAGGATCCTGATTGCCGTAGAACAATGCCATGGGATAGGAATACATGGAACCTTGAAGTTCTGAATTGGACAAAACTGATGATTCACATCCGCAAGCAGCATGATGCGATCATGAGGGGAGATTATCAAATGCTGTCATTTTCTACTTACCCGGATTTAATCGGATTTATCCGCAGTTTGGGAGGTGAAAAAATTATTGGCCTGGTTAACACCAGTGACGGTACGCTCAACCTTACAACTGAATTATTTCAGCCAATTGTCAATCCACAGGAAAGATTTTTTGATCTGATTTCCAAAAATGATTACGATAATCAAAAGAATATCAAAATCAATGCCGCAGAGATGTTGTTGTTGAAAATCAAATCAGTTTAATCAATCTATAACATAAAAATGATACAAACACTCGTAGTGAAAGAAAAACTGCGAAGAATTGAATGGTTAATATTCACTCTTTTAATTATTTGCGGGCTGGGATTGCCCCTGTTCTTTTCGCTTCTACACAGCGCATTAAATCTCGAATTACATCTGGAGGTAATTAATCATCCTGCTGCCATTGTAGATAGAAATACATTTTCCTACTCACTTCTTCTCATGATCCTTGAAGATTCGGGAGAGCCCGATACTGTCCTGTCGTCATTGATTCAATCCAATCCAGATTCCCCGGAGTTGCAGGAGCTTGTTGGCGATATCATTTCTCAAGAGTGGAAAAACGACTTCCTGTTGAGTGCTCTTCAAGGTGCTGCAATGTATAGCCGGGGGAAGACAGATATTTATGAGGTCGAGGTGAATACTGTTCCAATAAAAATTGCGGTAAGCAACATCAGCTATGAACAGGCGCTGAAGACTTCTGTTTTACTACCTACCTGTTCTGAAAATCAGGATCCCTCTTTGATCGATGAATGCGTCACAGGAGATATCAATTTTTGGGTGAATACCTTCTTGTCCGATCTCAATTCCCAGTTTGACCAAGCACAGGATGTTATCGTTCTGATCGACGAGAAAAACGATTATCAAGGGCTGAGGAACCTGCGAGGTTATTATAAGTTCTCTTATACGAGTCTGATCATTTGGAGCGCACTGCTCTTATTAGAATTGTTGGTAATCATTTTCAAGCGTAAACGTCTTTGGAAATTTATCAGAATACTTCAGGCATTGATATTCAGTGGCGTTTTCGCACTTTTTTGCGCGTTGTTGTTGTTAATCACAAAAACGACCCAATTATCTAATATGTCGCTTTTTGAATCCTTATGGTTTTTAAATCAATCGCAACAAATCTCGCAATTAAGCAAGTTTGTTGGCTTTCAATTCATCATCAGTTACTGTCTGTTCTGCATTATTGAAATCGCAGTTGGTCTGCTTGGATTGTTGGCAATTAAGGTGGCCGAGAAGTATTTCAAAAAACCGGTCAATCCAGGCTGATATACTTATTCTTCCATTCATAGAGCTTGTTTAATGCCTCAAGCGGTGTGAGACCATTTAGATCCATTTGGGACAACTCGTCGATTAATGGATTATTCTCAGGGAAGAGCCTTAATTGATTAATTGAGCTGTCTGAGGAGTGAAGTACTTCTCCCGATGTCGCTTCAAGCGAGTGTATGATTTCATACGCTCGTTGTATCAACGGTTTGGGTAATCCCGCAAGCTGTGCGACATGAATCCCATAAGATCTGTCAGATCCACCGTTAATAATCTTATGCATGAAAACAATTTTGCCGTTGGATTCAACAACCGCCACATTGTAATTCTTCACACCAGGGAGCATCTCGCTTAAAGATAATAACTCATGAAAATGTGTAGCAAATAGTGTTCTTGCTTTCAGATCAGGATGATTATGAACATATTCAATCACAGACCAGGCGATTGCCACGCCATCGTAGGTGCTGGTACCACGCCCAATTTCATCAAGAATTAACAGACTGCGACTGGTCGCTGAGTTCAGTATTGATGCCGTTTCGGTCATCTCAATCATGAAGGTAGATTGACCAGAAAAAATCTCATCCTGAGCACCAATCCTTGTAAAGATCCGATCAACGATCCCGATTTTTGCAGAAGCTGCGGGAACGAAACAACCAATTTGCGCCATCAGCACAATTAACGCAACTTGGCGAAGGAAAGTGCTTTTTCCACTCATGTTTGGGCCAGTTATGATCTGAATAATTTCCCCGTCACGAAAGATTGCGTTATTAGGTATAAATCTTTCGCCAGTAAGAAGTTTTTCGACGACAGGGTGGCGTGACTCGATTAACTCTAAAGCGGTATCGTTGGACAAATCAGGCCTTGTGTAGTTATTCTTTACAGAAGCTTCCGCAAAGCTCAGGAGGGTATCAATTTCTGCGATTGTCCTGGCAGTAGATAAGAAACTGGCGGACGATTTTGACAAAATGGTGAGTACATTCCTGAATATGGTAATTTCCAAATCATGAATGCGTTCTTCAGCATTAAGTACGATGGATTCATATTCTTTCATTTCTGCGGTGATGAATCTCTCAGAATTTACCAGAGTCTGTTTACGAATGTATTCCTGAGGCACAGCGCTTGCAGCGCTACGAGAGATTTCAATGTAATATCCAAAAATCTTGTTGAATCCAACCTTTAAAGTTTTTATTCCAGTTCTTTTCTTTTCGATTTCTTCCAGGTCAGCGATCCACTGGCGTGCCGTTTGCGTGGATTCAATGATTCGATCAAGTTCTTCAGAATATCCCTTTCTGATTATTCCAGTATGTTGAAGTGTCGCTGGGCTGTCATCAGCAATGGACAATTTGAGTAGTTCGAGTTCCTGAGATAGGATTGAAAAATTTTCAAGGAATAGATCCCGGAGACCTTCTTCAATAAAAAGCTTAGCAATCTTTGGTAGGATTGGTAATGTTTCTCTGACTGCCAGCAATTCTCTCGGTATGGCTTGATGAGCTGAAATTCGGTTAATGATTCTTTCGATGTCACATACTTTTGATAAGAAACCTGATAATTCGATCCTCAGATTGGTTCTTTTAAACAGTTGTCCCACTTTTTCTAACCTGGCATTAATTTCACTTACATCCAGCAGAGGTTCGTTGATCCATTCTCTGAGTAACCGGTGGCCCATCGGTGTTCTCGTATTATTTAATACGTTGAGTAAGGTACCATTTTGATCGTTATTTCGTATCGTTGAAGTTAGTTCGAGGTTTCTGCGTGTAACGCCATCCATGATAAGAAAATCTGTTAAAGAATAACTGGTCAAATTGCGTAGGGATGGTAATGCCGCTTGTTGTGTTTCTGAAAGGTATTGAATGATCACTCCCGCTGACCGCGTGGACAAAGGATGTTCTCGCAAGCCATATCCATCCAAAGAGTTGACTTCAAAAAACTCTTTCAGAACACGGACGCATTGAGAAAAATCAAATTTCCAAGCTGGAATACGGGAGAGGTGAAATGATTCCAGTCCTTCGAGGTTGAATGACTCGGGGATCAGTATTTCTGAAGGAGTAAGTCTGGAAATTTCAGAGCGAACTACATTGAGAAGGTTATTGTGTCGAATTTGTGTTGTCCGAAAAAGTCCGGTCGATATATCTGCGTAAGAAATACCAGCCTGATCGTTTTCAATGATCAGGCACGTTAAATGGTTCGGTTTGTCGATTGAGAGCATTTCCGGTTCCATGAGCGTCCCGGGAGTTACAATTCTGACAACCTCTCGTGAAAATAATCCTTTTTTAGGCTGGGAGCCTACCTGTTCACAAATTGCAACATGATAGCCCTTATTGATTAATCGCCCAAGGTAGTTGTCCACCGCGTGATAAGGAATACCAGCCATTGGTATTCGGCTTCCTTTGGCAACATTTCTGGAGGTGAGCACAATGTCCAGTTCTTTCGACGTGGTTCTGGCATCCTCGTCAAAAGTTTCGTAGAAATCACCCAAACGAAAGAATAAGATCATATTCGGGTATTTCTTTTTTACTTGTAGATATTGCTTCCTTATTGGAGTAAGTTCATCCATGATCATTTATTCTTCAAGTGGAGTTTGAACTTTTTCTTCATTCGTCCGTAAAGTCATCTGCAGTTAATGGTTGTGTGTTA
>CAZCHK010000060.1:0-11204 GCA_964498605.1 uncultured Anaerolineaceae bacterium
TGATAACGACTTCGGTTGATGAAAATTTGTTTGTCCCCCAGGAAAGCAGCACGTCAATATTTACATGTGGGCTGTTGAAATTGGCTGAAGCATCTCTCAAATTCGTTTTAAATATCCTGAATGCAGACATATCTTGCAAGGATCTCGAGCCGATAATGGATGCCAAGATTCGTTTGGTAAATTTCGTTACCAAGCGCCGTATGGCGTTATGTGATGGTTCTGCTGCTGTTCCGAATACGACATCGAAACCTTCTGATAATTTCTCCAACAGCTTTGAAATTTCTGAAGGCGGGTGTTGTAAATCGTCATCCATTGTCACGATGATGGGAAATTTTGCAGCTCTCATTCCAGCCAGGATTGCGTTGTCCTGACCAAAATTCTTCATAAGTTTAATACCTTGAATCCAAGAGTATTGATTTACCATGCTTTTTACAATGGACCAAGACTCGTCTGGGCTTCCATCCACGATGTAGATTACCTCGAATAAAGGGCATATCCGGGGAAGCGCGATTGACAACTGCCTGGTTAATTCCTTAAGTGTACCCTGACTCCTAAACACGGGAATGACAATTGAGAGGTTATGGTTCTTATTGCTGTTCACTTCTTCACCTTGTTGTAATAATTAACCCGATGCACACAACCAGTACGCCAACCCAGTTGTTCCACTTGATGGTTTCATGGAAGAGAACTGGTGAAAGAACAAGAACGAGAACAATTGCCAGTGCCATAAAAGGATAGGCAAATGAGATGTTGCTTGTTGATACTGCTCCCATCCAGGTCAAAGCAGCAACGACTGCACAGATGAGACCCAGGATGACTTTCCAGTTTGTTACAGATTTCCACAGAAATCTACTTATAGCGTTTACATCGGTCGGAAAGGAGCCAACTTTCATCATTCCGCTTTTTACCAGTAACTGTCCAGTGACCGTGAATAGAATCGTCAATCCGATCAGCACAAAGGTGATCATGTTGTTCCTTTTTTTGGTCGAAAGTGAGTTATTCATAACATGCATCCTCAAGATATGATGCCATTGAATGTATGTGAACAATAGTGTCGTTTCTAAGATTGCACATCAATACTTTGAATTCAGCAATTCTTCCAGATATTTACCATACTCGCTGTGAGAATATAATGCTGCTTGTTTTGCCAGTTGTGCTCGATCAATAAAACCCATTCGGAAAGCGATCTCTTCTGGACAGGCAATCATCAGTCCCTGGCGTTCTTCCACGGCCTGTACATAGTTAGAAGCCTGCAATAGAGCAGTTGGTGTACCTGCGTCTAGCCAGGCTATCCCTCGACCAAGAATTTGAACATGAAGTTCGCTTCTTCGCAGGTACGATTTAATGATGTCAGTGATCTCCAATTCTCCTCGCGGAGAAATCGCGAGGCGTTTGGAGATGCTGACAACGTCATTATCAAAAAAATATACACCGGGGATAGCCAGGTTGGATTTAGGGTGAGGTGGTTTTTCTTCGATGCTTATGGGTCTGTCGTTGTCGTCCATTTCAATTATCCCAAAGCGCTCAGGATCTTTTACTGGATACGCAAATATTATTGCTCCGGATTTAAGTCCAGCTCCCGCGGTTAATTTATCGACCAAACCGCTTCCGTAAATAATATTGTCTCCAAGCATTAAGGCCACATTTGAATCTTCGATGAATGACTCTCCAATAATGAACGCTTCAGGCAGACCACGTGGACTTTCCTGTTGCGCGTATGAAAATTGCATCCCCCATTGTGATCCGTTTCCGAGAAGTGTCTTGTACAGGGGTAAGGCGTCAGGGCTGCTGATAATCAGAATATCCTTTACCCCAGCAAGCATTAATGTTGATATGGGATAATAAACCATCGGTTTATCGTACACTGGCAGTAATTGCTTGCTGACTGCCAACGACAACGGAAACAATCTTGTCCCCATTCCTCCAGCAAGTATGATGCCTTTCATTGACTCTCCTTCTCATTCTGGCGATTCGAGTAGTTGTTATCGATCCAGTCGCCATATTCTCTCTTCTGTCTGATCGCCTGAATCCATTTTTCATTCTTTAAGTACCAGCGTACAGTTTTTTCCAACCCTGTTTTAAAAGTTTCTTCTGGACGCCAGCCAAAAGTGGACTGCACCTTCTCTATGCTCATCGCGTACCTGCGATCGTGACCCGGCCTGTCAGCAACATGTACTATTAATTTTTCGTGTGGCTTAAATGGCGATTCCGGCAAAACCGAATCGAGTATTCTGCAGATGGAAGTCGCAATTTCAAGGTTTGTGTGTTGATTGTTGCCACCGAAGTTGTAGGATTCACCAAATTTGCCGCTTTCAAAAATCTGATCGATCGCGCGACAATGGTCTTCAACATAGAGCCAATCACGAATCTGCCTGCCGTCCCCATAAATAGGAAGAGGTTTTCCGTATTTTGCATTTAATATCATCAGAGGGATCAATTTCTCAGGATATTGATAAGGGCCGTAATTGTTTGAACAATTCGAAATGGTGATCGGAAGATGATAGGTGTGAAAAAATGAACGCACAATATGATCGCTGGAGGCCTTTGACGCAGCATAGGGTGAACGTGGGGAGTAAGGTGTGAGTTCCGTGAAGGGGGGATCGTCGGGGTTCAATGTCCCAAAAACTTCATCTGTGGAGATATGATGAAAATGGAACTTTTGAGATCGAGGGCTGGATTTTTGGAACCAATGATTTTTAGCGACACGGCATAAATTTGCGGTTCCAAGAATGTTTGTCTCAAAAAATGCTTCGGGGTTGATTATGGATCTATCAACGTGCGATTCAGCCGCGAAATTCACGACGGTGTCGATTTCGTATTCAGCAAATACTTTGTTTAAGTGATCGTAATGACGAATATCACCTTTAATGAATACATAACGATCGTCTTTGATAATGTCATTCAAATTATCGGGATTTCCAGCGTAATTCAGTATGTCATAATTCACAATACGATCGTCAGGATATTTCATTTTGTGAAAATGAATATAATTCGACCCAATAAAACCAGCACCACCAGTAATCAAAATATTTCGCATGGGCACCTTTTTTCGTTTGATCATGGTAAGAATATTTTAATCGATTATTGTTGAATAAAAAATTCCAAAGTATAATTAGGAAGGTGATGATACTGGATATCAACGCTGGTTCGGTTAAAGAGAGTATTACGCGCTCTGCGGAGCTTTTCAATAAGAATGAAATGGGCGATCTGACAAATGCTATTTGAACATAAATCTTTACACGTAAATCCGTATCGATTTCTTCAGATTCCAATTATTGGAAAAAAGTTTGTGGATTTGAAAAAACAATCGTAATAACATTTCACAAACGGTAATCTCCTCTCCACACCTGGCCAGCAGATGATGTCTTAGCGAGTGGCTATGACAAAAATGATTACTGGTTTAACCTGGCAAAAACGCAACAAGAACAGAGTGAATGTTGAACTTGATGGTAAATATGCTTTCAGCCTCAGCAGTGATTTGGCTGTGTCATTATCCATTGGCAGGGAGTTAAATGAGCAGCATATCCAATCCTTTATAGAAAATGATCAATATTCTATCGCTTATGATCATTCTTTGCGATTGTTGTCTTATCGATCCAGATCGGAAAAAGAGGTTCGCGATCGATTGAGTTTAAAGTGTTTTTCTTCAAAAGTGATCGATAAAACAATCGATCGTCTTCAAAAAGTAGGACTAATCTCGGACGCAAGATTTGCTGAAGAATGGATCGAAAACCGATCCACTTTTCGACCTAGAAGCCATCGATTTCTTGTGCATGAGCTTAGGAATAAGGGGGTGGCGACTGAAATTATCCAACAGGCGTTAATTTCCGCTGAAGATGATGAAACGATGGCACTGAAGGCCGCCAAAATGTATGCGAAAAAGCTGAAACAATTGGATTATGACCATTTTTGCTCCCGTTTATCGGGGTATCTTCTTCGGCGTGGATTTAACTACGGAATAGTAAGAAATGTTGTTTGTTTGGTCTGGAATGAAAATGAATATGTAGAAGGAACATCAAAATGAAAGAATACATACTACCAATTATTTTTGGGAATCTAGGCTTGATTTTTATCATCATCTTTTCGGCAATATTTGTGATCAATGGTTTGAAAAAGAAAACAAAGGTCCAGGTTGAAAAGGCGATAGCTGAAGCAAATGAAAAAGCAAAAATGATTGAACTGGAGGCGAAAGATAAGGCCTTCAGGAAAATGCAGGAAGCAGAATCCGAGGTGAATCGGTTGCGATCTGATTTATCAAAGGAGGATGAGAGGCTCCAACGCAGACGGGCAGAGGTTGATTCACGTGTTGAAAGGCTGGAGCAGCGGGAGCAGAATTTAAATAAGCGACAAAGCATGATTGATAAGAGAGCCAATGATGTTGAGAAACTTTACAGTCAGCAATTAACTGAGTTGCAGAAAATTGGTGATTTGACGATGGATCAAGCTCGCGAGATCGTGATTGCGGCCGCTGAGAAAGAAGCTCGCAATGATATGGCTCGAATCATCAGACAGATAGAAGGAGAAGCTCGGGCGGAAGGCGAAAACCGGGCTCGTGAGCTAATTGCCTCAAGCATCCAGCGTGTCGCTTCTGAGCATGTGGCTTCAGTATCAACCTCTGTAGTGTACCTGCCAAATGAAGAAATGAAAGGGCGTATCGTTGGAAGAAATGGCCGGAACATCCGCGCGTTTGAACAAGCTGCAGGTGTGGATGTCATTGTGGACGATACTCCCGAGGCGGTCACGATTTCGTGCTTTGATCCTGTAAGACGCGAAACAGCACGTAGAGCTCTTGACCGGCTGATTCAGGATGGACGCATACACCCCGCTCATATTGAGAAGATTTTATCTGAAGAGCAACGTGGGGTTGAGAAGGATATCGTCGAAGCAGGTGAGCAGGCGGTATATGAAGCAGGTGTGGCCGGGCTTCATCCTGAGGTGATTAAAACACTCGGCAGGTTGAAATTCCGTACAAGTTATGGACAAAACCAGTTATCACATGCGGTTGAGGTGGCAAAACTGAGCGCACTGCTTGCGGCGGAATTGGGAGCGGATATTGAAGTCGCTAAAGCAGGCGGCTTACTGCACGATCTGGGTAAAGCTCTGGATTACAACACAGATGGAACTCATGCGACTATTGGTGCAGAATTTGCAAAACGCCACGGAGTAAATGCCAAGGTCATTAACACAATCGCTTCCCATCATCACGAAATCGACCAGGAATCCGTTGAAGCTATAATTGTGGAGGCAGCTGACGCAATTTCTGGCGCGCGTCCGGGAGCTCGACGCGAAGACCTGGAACAGTATATTAAGCGACTCCGGGCTCTAGAGGAAATCGCCAACGCTTTCAAAGGTGTTTCACAGACTTACGCCATCCAGGCTGGAAGAGAAGTGAGAATCATCGTTAAGCCGGAAGATGTGGATGATTTGGAATCGACCCGCTTGGCGCGTGATATTGCGAAAAAGATCGAAGAGACAATGCAATATCCAGGTCAAATTAAAGTAACAGTCATACGAGAAACAAGAGCAATAGAGTTCGCTAAGTGACAAAGGTCACAATATCTAATGGTTTAACTTAAAAATGGATTGTTTTGTTTCTCGCACACAATTGTGGTGGAAGGGCCATGTCCTGGAAGCAATACGGTTTCATCAGGAAGGGAGAATAGCACTCCTTTGATGGAATCGATAAGGAGTTGATAATTGCCACCAGCCAAATCAGTTCTGCCAATGGATGATTTGAATAGCAGATCGCCGCAAAATGCAGTGGAATGATCCCGGGAATAAAAAACGACATGCCCTGGCCGATGACCAGGAGTATGAAGCACGGTCCATTTTTCTGATCCAAAATTTATTGTCGTGCTGTTGCTGACTATGGTGATTCCTATTGGGATTTTCCATTCACCACCAAAATACTCACGGATACCTCCTCCAGACTCAAAGTAAGCCTGGTCCAGAAAGTGAAGAAAAACTGGTGTATTTTGATCTGTATCAGCAACCAGATCATTAATTCCTGCAAAGTGGTCAAAATGAGCATGAGTGATCCAGATTTGGGATAATTTCAGATTTTCCCCTTTCAGATATTTTTTGACCGCAATTGATCCCATGGCAGGGTCTATGACGACGACCGACTTGAAATAACTGTCGATAATTAGATAGGTGTTATTATCAAGCGGTCCTAAGGTGAATTGCTTGACGAGGGGATTCTTCATTGCTTAATTATCATTCTCATAAATTTAAAAACGAACACTACGCTCAGAATGATTAATAAGATCACCAGGAGAATAGATGCTTTGTACGGCAAAGCGGAATCGATATTAAATAACAATCCCGCAAGAATGGGGGCAAGGATGATTGATAATCCACACGCGGTTTCCAGTATTCCAAAACCTAATCCTACCTCGTGATCATCAACGAATGTGCGGATGACACTTGTGATCATGATTCTGGCCAGTCGATATCCGCCCAGGATAAAGTAAGCCACGCCAAAAAGGCTGACATTGCTGGTTTGCCAGAGTATGAATGAGTAAATCAACACGCTTGCCTGCCCGAGCAGCAATCCTACGGCTGGATTGATACCACCCAAGGCTATTGCTGCCAGCGCGTTTCCAATGTTTCCAATGGAACCCAACAACCCGATTTGAGGTTTCGTGAGGAGTTTTACATTCTGGAGATAGTTGCTTGTCAATGGTTGTGGCAGGTACAAAATAAAAACTGTGATCATTGCTAGGATCACAAACATAAGAAACTTATAGTTCAATATGGATGACTTTTTTGTCAATTCAATTGCCTTGATGGACTGTTTTTGGTTCTTAATAAAAAAGATAAGTGCTGTTGAAATGATAAATATAAGTGAAGAGACCATATAGATTGATTGAAGTTCCCATTTGTCCGCGATTAAACCCCCAATAAATGGTCCTGCAGCTGCACCAACGTTAAAAAATCCACTAACCAATGTTAACGCCCGAGGAATTGATAATTTTCCTCTGACCAAGACGATGTAAGAATTCATGGGTGCAACCGCAAAAGCTGAAAAATAGTACAACCATAAGCCGATAATGAACATCCCCAGGCTTGACGCAAGAGCCATCAGTAGTGCCGCTAAGGTACCAAGGGTCCATGCGCCCCACAATAAATAACGAGGGCCAAATCGATCCGACAACCATCCTGCTGGAATCTGCGCGATCGATATGGCAAGCCCTATACCTCCCAGTACTGCGCCGATCAGAATCGGGTCAGCGCCCCATTCTTGTAAAGAGAGGGGAATGAAATAAAAAAAAAGTCCTTCTCCTAGACCCCAGGTGAACAGGGAAGCAGTGATGAGTAATAAATCGACACTCATTTGTCAAAGAATATCTAAAATAAACTTGTTAATCTTTTCAAAGACGATATTTTTATCCACATCTTCAATGATTACGTGGCCGCTGTTTTCCACCCAGAATGACTTTTTTATCTGCGAACCAATTCTGTTGTATATGTTTTCCAGACTTGATCCCGGAATGCCAAGATCACCACGTGACTGAATGAAAAGTGCGGGAAGATTGATATTCGGAAGCGATTGATGCATCACCTCAATTAATTCATTTAACTGGACAATTGCTTTGCTTGGGTAATAGGGATAATCGATATGGTCACGAGCCGTTTCAACATTCTTGTTATCAGAAGGACCTTTTGGCACCTTAGGGTAAAACGGGTACAAGTATTTTAGAAATCGGCTTCTTGGGTCCATGGAGAGATCAAACGGTGTGGATATGGTGATTAAACCACTGCAGGCCTGCTTCGAAGAAAAAGTCAGCCCAAGGATCCCGCCCATGGAAAGACCAATGATCACTTGGTGTTTTGTACAATTCTTGAGGATATGAAAACCATCCTCTACGCTGGCCAACCAGTCGCGCCATTTTGCCCGGAGCATGTCCTCTGGATTTGTGGCATGGGCAAACAAACGGGGGGCTAACACTGTGTACCCTTTTATATTGAGGTACTCTCCCAGCATCCGCATTTCTTTGGGTGTTCCTGTGAAGCCATGGATGAGAAGGCATCCAATCTCGTTGCCCGGAAGGAAAAATGGTTCTGCTGTGGGGATAATCTGCGTAATGTTCATGTTACTCCTTTTATCCGACGACTTGAATTTCGCGTGGTAAATCACTGAGAACTGATGCTCCAGTTCCGGTAACTACAACATTATCCTCAATCCTGACGCCGCCTATTCCTGGAAGGTATATTCCAGGTTCAATGGTAAAGGTCATCCCTGCCTCTAATATCAGTTTGTTTTCAGAATAGATATACGGTTCTTCGTGTGCATCCAATCCAATCCCATGTCCGGTTCTATGCGTAAAGTATTGCGCATAGCCATCGTTGTTGATGCAGTTTCTGGCAATTTGATCTATTGCACCGGCGTTGACTCCCGGTCCGATCGCTGAGCATGCTGCTTGATTTGCATTTATTACGCTTTGGGCGATTGTTTTAAATTTATCATCCAGATACTCAATTGCGAAGGTACGGGTCAGGTCTGAAATGTATCCATCGAATCGTGCACCCCAATCTATAACCAGTATATCCCCAGGTTTCAGCAGCGTGTCAGAAGGGATCGCGTGTGGATCAGCGCTGTGCGGTCCAGCAGAAACGATTGGCATAAAAGGAAGGTGAGGCTGTGACCCAAATTGAAGTAAATGGATGACCAACTGATTGGAAATAAATTTTTCCGAAACACCGCTGCAAATCAGCGGCAGAGTTTTTAACAAAGCACGTTGAGCGATGTCAACTGCTCTTTGATGTGCTTGAATCTCATGACCTGATTTAACGCGGCGAAGGGAACCTATTAATTCAGCCGCTGAGAAAAAAGATACGTGGGGGATGGCCTTTTGGATCAGATCGAACTCGAAAAAGCGTAAACCCGATGGTTCAACACCGATTCGTTTTCCCTCCAGGTTTAATTTTTTTGCTGTGGCTTGTATAGTACTCAACCACGTGGCGGGGTCATCAGAATATGTGGATATTTCGATCGCGTAAAGTGAGTTGGTGATTTTTTGTTTTTCGAGTGCTGGGACTACAATAACCGGATTTGTTTCAGGGACCAAGAACAATAGGACTGGTCGCTCCATGAGGTGGAAGTCAAGTTTTGTGAGATATGTTAATGTTGCCCCCGGGTTTAAAACTAGCGCATCAAATTTACTATTCTTGATTAATCCTAAAACAATGTCTAACCTCTGATTATCCATTGTGTCTCCTGCGGAAATTATAGTCCACTTCTTTGATAAAATCTTTTTCTTGACACTCAGGATGCCTTCCTTTATAATTTGTAAAAGTTTGGACGGGCCTGTAGCGCAGTTGGGAGCGCGCTTCAATCGCACTGAAGAGGCCGGGGGTTCGAATCCCCCCAGGTCCACTTTGGGAACGGCTCGACCATACAAAATGGGCCCATAGCGCAGTTGGGAGCGCGTCTCAATGGCATTGAGAAGGCCGAGGGTTCGAATCCCTCTGGGTCCACAACGACAACGACAGGAGTATTATGCTATCCGCCAGCGAGTTCGGGATACTGAGGTGAAAGCCCGGCAGGACATCAGCGGAATGCCGTAAGCAGAACTCGCCTGTCTGGCCACAAAGCCTGTCGTCATGGTGAATCAAGTAGCTGTGACCGGTGTAGACCGTTATTACTTTCCTGAGTGGTCAATCTCTTTTGATTGATAAACAGGGTGGTACCACGGAGCAAAAGCGCCTTCGTCCCTGAGACGAAAGCGTTTTTTTATTAGTTGGCTGAGCAAAGAAGGCGAAAATGAACAAATCAGAAATTCCTTTTTACGATCCCATAGCGATTGAATCGAAATGGCAGAGCGCATGGGAGAAAGATGAACTCTATCGCTCAAAAGTTGAAAAAAGCAAGCCTAAGTTTTACGCGCTGACAATGCTCCCGTATCCTTCAGGCGATCTTCATATTGGTCACTGGTACGCCATGGTGCCTTCGGACGCGAGAGCGAGGTTTAAAAGAATGAATGGTTTTAATGTTCTATTTCCGATGGGATTTGACGCATTTGGCTTGCCTGCAGAAAACGCGGCAATTAAAAAGAATATTCATCCAAAGCAGTGGACCTATCAAAATATTGAACGAATGCGCGGCCAACTAAAAATGATGGGCAGCATGTATGATTGGAAAAGAGAAGCAATCAGTGCAGATCCTAAATACTACCGCTGGACACAATTCTTCTTTTCCCAATTCTTTAAGAATGGATTGGCATACAGAAAAAAATCGCCTGTAGATTGGTGCCCCAACTGCAATACCACCTTGGCGCGTGAACAGGTAATCGGAGACGATCGTCATTGCGAACGATGTAAAACTCCTGTTATAAAAAAAGACCTAACCCAGTGGTTCTTTCGCATAACAAAATATGCGGATGAGCTTCTGGATTTTTCCCAATTGGATTGGCCTGAACGAGTCAAAGCACTTGAATCAAATTGGATTGGTCGATCGGTTGGAGCATCCGTAAATTTTCAAACACAATATGGGGACCAATTAGAGGTGTTTACAACTCGCCCTGACACTCTGTGGGGAGTGACATTCATGGTCATTGCACCGGAGCACCCTTTGGTAAAAAAAATATCAAAGCCTGAAAATCAAGCTTCCATTTCTTCGTATGTTGCATGTGCAACAAGACAATCGGATATTGAAAGGGAGTCTGCAGATAAAGAAAAAACGGGGGTGTTCACGGGCAGCTATGCCATCAACCCCGTGAATCAGGAACGAATACCGATCTGGATTGCGGATTACGTCATGATGACATATGGCACCGGAGCGATTATGGCTGTTCCTGCACATGACCAGCGCGATTTTGAATTTGCAAAGAAATATAACCTGCCCATCAGGGTAGTAATACAACCCCAAGGCTCTCCGGATATCCAGACAGATCAGATAACCAGCGCTATTCCCGCAACCGGGCGCATGGTCAATTCTGGTCAATTATCAGGTACATCTGGTGAAAACGCTTTTCAGGCAGCTGTCGAGCATATTGAAAGAAGCGGTATTGGAAAGATCAGCGTTAATTATAGAATTCGAGATTGGTTGATCAGCAGACAACGGTACTGGGGTGCTCCAATACCTATTATTTACTGTTTAAAATGTGGAGAGGTTGCAGTTCCTGATGAGCAACTACCGGTTCTTCTGCCTGACGATGTGAAATGGAAACCCACCGGAGAAAGCCCACTAAAACTTCATCCCA
>CAZCHK010000061.1:0-11034 GCA_964498605.1 uncultured Anaerolineaceae bacterium
TCTAACTTGATTCTTATGATTAGATCATATACTACTTTTAGAATTAAGAAAACTGAAAGGTTGTTGACTTTTGAGTTTATTTTCTGTATAGTGTAATACGCTGTAACCAATTATTGAGATACTACCGAGCGGAAAAACATTCCGCTCGGTGCTTGAAAAATCAAGAATACTCCAACCTATTGAATAATCGCAGGATATACAGTATTCTATACATAGGCTTACTTGCCAAAGGAAGAATAACAACGAATGGACACTCCTAATTTAAACGTCATAGAAGATGATGATGAAGAGTATTCAATCATTGCACGCCTGATTGAACTGGGAAGACAAAAATCTTATGTAACCATCGATGATATTTTACATTTCTTCCCAGAAGCCGAACAGGATGTAGGTCAGCTTGAAGAAGCATTTGCTGCGTTGATGTCCGCAGGGATTCCATATATTGAAGATGAGTCGACGATTGAAGAACCCACTGAGGAGGAACTTGTTGTAACCCCTGAGGAAACCGAAGTTCAACCCTCGCTCGATGACCTGGAGAATATCGACACCGACGACACGATAGGCCTTTATTTAAAAGAAGTTTCAAGGGTTCCATTATTAAATGCGGACGAAGAAGTGGAACTTGCCCAGAGGATCGAGCGTGGTCGCATGGCAAGGGAAGAACTGGCAAAAGGCAGCGTCAGCAGTAAAAGAAGGCACGAGTTGCGTAGATTGATTGAGGATGGCTGGGCCGCGCGAGAGCATTTAATTACCGCAAATTCACGGCTTGTAATCAGTGTAGCCAAGAAGTATATGGGCCGAGGTGTCCCCTTCCTGGATCTCATTCAAGAAGGAAACATAGGGTTGATCAGAGCCACCAAAAAATTTGATTATCGCCGGGGGCATAAATTCAGCACGTACGCGACCTGGTGGATTCGGCAGGCTGTGACACGCGCTATCGCTGACCAGGGACGCACGATCCGGGTTCCCGTGCATATGGGAGACCAAATAAACAAGCTTTTACGTATCCAGCATCAATTGACTCAACGACTTGGTCGCGATCCTTCTGTTGAGGAACTGGCTTACGCGCTGGATGTGCCACCGAAAAAAGTGGAAAACATGATCCAGGTAGCTAGACGACCCCTTTCATTGGAAACACCCACGGATGACGAAGAGGACTCGGTTCTGGGTGATTTTATTGAGGATGTGGAAGCCCCTCCCCCCGATGAGTCTGCAACCTACAACTTGTTAAAGGAGCATCTTGAGCAAGTACTTAATGCTCTACCTCCCAGGGAAGTGCGAATTCTTCAATTGAGATACGGGTTGCTGGACGGCCAGGCGTACACACTTGAAGAGGTTGGACGAAAAATGGGTGTCACGCGTGAAAGAGTCCGACAAATCGAAGCGCAAGCTTTGAGCAGATTGCGTCATCCAACAACCCGAAGAAAATTGAGGGATTATCTTGGCGAGTAAGCACAGATTTTGCATTTTTGTTAAACAATAAGAAAATAGATCACGATGCTTGGTATATAATATTTTAAGAAACTGGTTTTCTTTTAGTGTCGGAGGAATTTGCCATGGCAAAATTAAGTTTACGTGCATATATTCGGGAGATCGAAAACATGATTGACAGGGGTGACCTGCAATCTGCTCAACTGCACTGTAAACATATCTTGAACATCTTTCCAAAATGCATTGACGCCTATCGATTATTGGGTAAATCACACATCGAAGCTAAACAATTTTCAGAGGCTGAAGACATTTTCCAGAGGGTTCTCGCATCCATTCCAGATGACTTCATCTCTCATGTTTGTATGAGCATGGTTAGAGAAGAAGCCGACAATCTTGATGCGGCTATCTGGCACATGGAGCGAGCCTACGAAATGCAACCTTCCTATCTGGATGTGATGAATGAGATCAAGCGGCTTTACGGAAAGCGTGACGGTGTTGAACCGCCTAAGGTAAAACTCACTCGCGGGGCGCTCGTCAGGATGTACACAAGGACAAAACTGTTCCCACAGGCAATAGCAGAGTGCAGAACAGCTTTGTCTGAGGAACCCGGACGCGTAGATCTTGAGGTCATGCTTGCCAGTTTATATTACCAATCATCACAAAAAGTTGAAGCAACCGAATTATGCACCAAAATCTTATCAACTCATCCATACTGTTTTGAAGCCAACCGAATACTTTCTGAAATATTGCCATCAACAACAAGAGCAGAAGAAGCAGAACCTCTTAAAAATCGGATCATCGAGCTCAACCCTTACTGTGCTCATTTATCCCAGAATATCAAGACACCTGATTTAGTACCAGAAAATGCAGTTCTGCTTGAACGTTTTGAGGATGCCTTACGTGCGACTCCAGTGTCCCTCGATGCGGATTTTAACAAAATACCATCAATCGATGATCAAACGCCTGATTGGATGAAACCTTTCGCTGACAAGAAAGATGAGACCATCACGGTAGCAAGTGATAATATTGAAAAGCAAGAGGGTCAATCATCAGAAGAACCAATCCCTGACTGGATGAAAGCGGCGGGATGGTCTGAAAGCACAGGGTCCGCAGAAGAATCAGAACAACCTTTTTCGCAAGGTGAAAGTGACAACAGCAGTGCTGAACCAGCTGATATACCGGATTGGTTGAATGAAATTGGAGCTTCCACAAGTGAAGAGAAGGATGCTCCTGCTCTCTCTGGATCGGCATCTCCTTTTGAAACCCCCGCAGCGACTGTGAATAATGGAAAAAACGATGATCAACTTCCAGATTGGCTAACGCTTGAAGACTACATTGAAGAAAAGCCGGCCAATCCAACGAAAATACTATCAGAAGAAAAAACTCACATCGACGAAGCTCCCACATCTGAAGTACAACAAGCAATTGAAAACGAGCCGATCCAAAATCAGTCCATTCCTGATTGGTTGAAAGACCTTGAACCTGAAGATACAGCTCACATCGTTGAGCAGCAAGCCAGTCCGGGGGACGAAAAACAAAATACTCTTCCGGTACAGCAAAACGCTGTAGACAAAATTCCAACAGACTGGCTGGAAGAATCAAGTGCGACTCCAACAACTGGACGCACTGCTCCATTACTTCCTGATGAAGAATTGCCCAGCTGGCTAAAGGATGTCGAAATCACCCCTGAAGGCAATGAGGAGTTAAAAGAAATCTCGACACCCTCAGAAATACCTTCACCGTCTGACATTCCCGATTGGTTAAAGGAGCTTTCCCAATCGAATCATGAAGGTCAAATTATGGCAGAAGACAATCAACCCACTGAACCGCAGGTGGAAATTGGCCAGACCGAGGAAGCGAAAACTGAAGAAATTCAAGATACACCGACAACGATTAATCAGGACAATTTAAATTCGTGGCTTTCCTCCCTTAACAAAGAGAATTCATCAATCGATCAGAAGACTGAGGATGAACAAAAATCTCAATCTGCTCCATCCAATGACATTGCTGCTGAACTGGCAGCCAGCAAATTACATGATGACGGTGGCATGCAAGAGACCAAAACGGCTGTTGATAAGCGTGAAATTGTGGGTGAAAAACTCCAGGTAAACCAACCCAAATCTCAAGTAGATGAGAAAAACTTTGAAGCTTACCAGAAGTTTAAAGAATTGTTGAGCAAACAGGATTTCTCCAATTTGAACAAGGAAATTAATAAGTTGTTACGCAGCAACAAGCTGGTGGATGAGTTATTGGCTGAATTACAGGCGTATGCGCAAAAGAATCATGAAATTCCAATCGTCTGGCAGATGATTGGAGACGTGTACACCAAAAAAAATGAGTTGCACTCAGCCCTGGATGCTTACAACAAAGCAGAACAATTGTTGCTCTGATTTGGAGGAAGTCTTGGAAAGATCTCTTGTCATCATCAAACCCGACGGAGTTCAAAGAAACCTCACTGGTGAAATCATCCGTCGCCTTGAAACCAGGGGATTACGCATCGTTGCCGCAAAATTCATCATCGTGAATCAGGAACTTGCTGAAAACCACTATGCAATCCACAAAGGAAAACCTTTTTATAAAGGATTGCTCAAATACATCACGTCGAGTCCAGTGATGGCTATGGTCTGGGAGGGTGAGAATGCAATACAAGCAATCAGACAAACCATGGGCGCGACCGATCCACTACAGGCACAGCCTGGAACGATACGCCATGATCTATCGATGAAGGTAAGCCGGAATTTAACGCACGCATCCGATTCACCCGAAACGGCGGACAAAGAAATCAATTTATGGTTTTCACCTTCCGAGCTTGTGGATTGGCACTTTACATCGGAAGATTGGATCTTCGGCAACAATTAATGCTTGACGGCACATATTAGATATGATAAACTAACGACCGCTTGGGGGCGTGGTGTAGTGGTTTAACATGCGGCCCTGTCAAGGCCGAGACCGCGGGTTCAAATCCCGTCGCTCCCGCCAGTGAAAAATCTGCTCGCTCATGAGCAGATTTTCTTTTCTCTCGTTTGTTTCTAAGAGCTCAAAAGTGGCAATTCTACAGTAGCCTGGCTGGTGAAAAAGGATACATCGTGCAGATAATGCTTTACCTGACTATCACAACAATTTTGGAAGCCAGGCAAATTGTAAAGAAAACCATGTCAGGATACTCAGGAATCACTCATGCGCTTCCTTCCTTATGTGATCAACACGGGAAGAACTTCTTACTGACGGGTATCCTTGCCTAAAAAAGGATTTGCTCCAGCAATGAGGACTCGAAACGATCTCTTCTGCCGCATCAGGGTACGATCCCGGTCTGTTTGTTTCGCCTTCTTTCCAGGTCTTACGGATAGTCAGAATAAACAATGGTCCCGTGCAGCGGCAGGCTGCGCCGCTCTTCGCCTGCTTCCAGCGTGACATGAGGGGTGGACCATCGAAAGATCCATTTTGCATCTTGCACAGAAACATTCACACAGCCGTGTGAGCGGCGTTCACCGAAAGCGCTGTGCCAGAAAGCGCCATGAATGGCCACCCCACCTTGAATGTACGTGCACCATGGTACAGCTGGCGTTGAGTAACCGCTGGCTTCATCGCCAGCTGTCATGTTTTTGGAAATTATTTTCCAATGCGTGAACAATTTGCCAGCAGGAGTCGCATAATCCATCAACTCGCCAGTAATCGAATCCGTGAAAACCATACCTGTGGAGACACGACAGTAATACACCTCGCGTTTCCCTTCGAAGCATGCCAGTGACTGTTGGTCTAAATTGAGCTGAATTGTTTTCTCTCCCGGATCGATATCTGGGCTGAGAGGCGAAACATCGTCTTCCGTCAAAACGTGTAAACCTCTTCCATCTGCCCAGTAGAACTCGCCATAACTGCCATAGCCATAACCACGTCCTTTCGCATCTTCATTCCAGCGATATTCGGTAAAACCGTTTTCGCTTCGTATCCGGTCGATCCAGACCACCTGCCCGTAGTACAGCCGCGGCGGAAAGTTGTACGCTATATGATCACGCAGCCAAGGCGAAGCCTGCACACCCTCGTGAGCCAGGTCGATATAGGGTACGGTTACCTCCGCCCAAAAACCTTCCTTCCCGGATGGAACTCTCTCAACCGGATCATTTGGATTATTGCCAACCGGTTGGACCATGCCGCTATACACATATCCGTCTGGTGTTTTGACATACCGCAGATAATTCGGACCACCAACCACGG
The DNA here is from genome assembly GCA_964498605.1 of uncultured Anaerolineaceae bacterium. Taxonomy (GTDB): domain Bacteria; phylum Chloroflexota; class Anaerolineae; order Anaerolineales; family Anaerolineaceae; genus JBGQAS01. Next base: position 5,644 of record CAZCHK010000061.1, read on the forward strand.
TTCCGACAACCTCGCGTTCCCACACGACCAGGGTGTCAGCTTGCAGCCGTGCGATCAGGTTCTGATCACCATTGCTGTTGCTCGGGTAGCTGCGCAGGGCAATACCCGGTTGAGTCACCCGTCCAAGTTGCGGAGCATCAGGAAAAACAGGCAAACGCTTCGGAGAAGTAATATCAATTAACTGCCAGCTGCCTTTTGGATGAAACGCCAACGAGCTCAATCCCAAAGCGGTGAGTTTTAACAGGTCACGGCGGGTCATGCGGCGCACCAGAATATACTCCTTCTATTCTCTCTTGGTTCTTGTGATGGTCATGAACGACTGCCATTTTACCATTTCCTGCAGCATCCTGGTTTTCGGCTATGAGCTGGGGAGAATTCGAGGAATCCGAATTTATGCCGGTATAGAAGTACGCCCTGGGACGGGCGGAAAGCTCATTCCAGCATTTATCAAGCCTTAGAAGCAGGCAGGGAACCTGTCTCAGAAAATATCATGCATGGGGTATTACTTGTTGATCCGGTTGGTATCTGCTGTTTGCAGTAAATGTCTTCTTTGTGTGATTGCATACGATGTGATATGCTTTGAAAAATGTCGAAGAATTGCTCAAAACGGATGCTTCCATTATTTCATATTGGCGATGTTCCAATTTTGCATAACACCGCTCTTTCTCCAATGGATGGATTTAGCGACCACCCTTTCAGGATGTTGATTCGCGCTTTAGGATCTGCGCTGACTATCAGTGAGTTCATCAACGCGATAGACATTGAGCGGGGACATCCTTTTCTAAAAAATCGCATCGCATTCAACGATGCCGAAAGACCTTTTGGCTACCAGATCCTCGACAATGATGTCGAACGGCTTGTCAAAGGCGCGCGATTTCTTGAATCTTTTAAACCAGATTTTTTTGATCTTAATTTTGGCTGTCCATCCAAGCAAGTCACTCACCGGGGAGCCGGATCAGCATTGCTCCTTGAACCAAAGCTCATCGAAAACATCGTCCAGGAAATGGTCAAGCACACTCATGTGCCTGTGACTGCAAAAATACGCCTGGGATGGGATGAATCAACCATAAATTATCTCGAAATCTGCAAAATCCTTGAAGACAACGGGTGCAGTATGATCTCGGTCCACGCCCGAACAAAGACACAGGCGTACAAGGGATCAGCAGACTGGAGTGCAATATACCACATCAAAAGGAATGTAAGAATACCCGTTCTCGGTAATGGAGATGTAAGAACTGTTAGCGACATTCAAAAGATGTTAAGCATGACAGGATGCGATGGTGTGTTAATTGGACGAGCAGCTGTGCAAAATCCCTGGATATTTAAAGGTCTTGAATTCTCGGATGTACCGATTACCGAGGTGTGTGATTTCTATTCTGACTTGTTTAAAAATATCATAAGCTTTTATGAATCTTCTGTCGCCCCAAAAATATTTCGTAAATATATCGTGGGGTTATTGGCAAATTACCCCTTGGTGCCTCGCGTAGAACGGATAGAATTATTGAGAACGAACTGTGTTGAAAAAGTATTTCGATTACTTGATAAAATTATCCAACAGCAACATGCTTCATTATCAGCGAAGAGGTGAATATGAACAAACAGACGAATGAAGAATTTCGGGTCGACGGGGATGAACTGGTAGAAAAAGTAAAACAGTTGATCCACGAAGGAAATGTACGGAAAATAATCATCAAGAACGACGAAAATATCTCTTTGCTTGAAATCCCTTTAACTATGGGAGTTGTAGGTGCAGTACTGCTGCCAGTTTGGGTAGCTCTTGGAGCGATTGCCGCTTTGGCAGCAAACTACACGATCGTCGTGGAAAAACAATAATCAAATCATCAGAAACAGGAGATAACTTGCCAATATACGAATATGCATGTGAGGATTGTGGAAAAATTTTTGAGGCCATCAGGTCCATGCAAGATGCAGACAATGATATTTCATGTACTACCTGCGCGAGTCATAAAACGCGCCGCCTGGTGACTGCATGTGCCTGCCACAATAACGGGAAAACCAGATCAGTGAACTCAGCATGCAGTGGGTGCTCAGGTACTCATTGCAGTTCCTGCAATCACTAGCAGCTGCGAAGTATCATGGAATATTTAAAAGAGTACAACAAAAAACTGGCTTTGATCACCGGTGGGTCGAGTGGTATCGGTTTCTCCATTGCCCGTCATTTGATTCAGGCTGGCAGTGATGTTTTTATCATTGCCAGACGTCTTGAGAATCTGACCAGCAGCATCCTGGATTTGAAAAACTCTAAAGTACATTCTTCACAAAGAGTTGGCCTAATCTCTGCAGATGTTTCCAGAGAAGGTACGATTACCCCAATTTTGCAAAAATTTATCACAAAGGTTGGCGCACCTGATTACGTTTTTAATAGTGCGGGGATCGTCATACCAGGGACTGTAACAGAACTGACGCATCAAGATTACCAATTGTTATTGAATATCAATTTTCTTGGAACAGTAAATGTGATCAAAGCCATTCTCCCATCGATGTGCGAACGAAAAGCCGGCCATATTATAAACATCTCATCTTTTGCTGGTTTTTTCCCCTCATATGGTTATTCCGCCTACGGTGCCTCGAAATTCGCAGTCAGAGGATATACTGATGTGCTTCGAAGCGAACTGAAAGAATTCAACATCAATGTATCAATCGTGTATCCTGCAGATACCGATACACCGCAATTAAGGCGGGAAAGGCTGCAGCAAAGCGATCTGATGAAGCAGATTAATAGCACTGCCGGTATGATGTCAGCAGATGAAGTCGCAATATCGATACTTAAGGGGGTAGCTCGTCGCCGTTATGTCATTACCCCTGGATTTGAATCATCGTTTGCCTGGTTCATTGCGAATGTTGCCGGGTATATGTTGAATCCGATTATGGACCATGTCGTGAGGAGCTCCCGAAAGAAAATCAAGTCGAAACGACAATGAATTACATTTTACCAATATCATCATCCTAAGGTCACTTTCTTAGCTATTTCACTATGTTATACTCTTGATGTTTCGCTATTTAATTAATAGGAGCTGACCAATGAAAGACTTTCTTGCTGTATCGGATTATTCCCCTAAAGAACTTCAAGAACTGCTTGATCTTGCGATCGAGCTAAAAAAAGAGCATTTCACAGATGGGAATAAACCAATCCTTCAAGGCAAAGTGCTTGGCATGATCTTTCAAAAACCAAGCCTGCGCACGCGTGTTAGTTTTGATATGGCGATGAGGCATCTGGGAGGAGACGCGCTTTATTTATCACCAAATGAGATCGGCTTAGGACAGCGTGAATCAATCGCTGATGTTGCACGGGTATTATCCGGATATGTCCAATGTCTGATGGCGCGTGTTTTCGATCATAAACATGTAGTCGAACTAGCAAAGTGGTCAAGCATCCCGGTCATCAATGGATTAAGTGACTACAACCATCCGTGTCAGGCCATGGCTGATGCGCTTACCATTCAGGAGAAATTTGGAAAACTAAAAAACCTCAACATTGCCTACATCGGCGATGGGAATAATGTTGCGGTTTCACTCATGCATGTCGCAGTGAAACTTGGCGCTAATTTTTCGATTGCAAATCCTGAAGGATTTGATATTCTGCCAGATGCAATCGAGATCGCAAAAGGCTTTTCGATTGAATCAGGGTCTACGCTTGCTTTTTTAAGAGATCCTCATGAGGCAGTCAAAAATGCTCATGTGATTTATACGGATACCTGGACCAGCATGGGACAGGAAGCAGAAACCAAAAAAAGAGAGGTGGTATTTCCTCCGTACCAGGTGAATGAAGGATTGGTCGCAGAAGCAAGTAAAGATGTGATTGTCATGCACTGTCTGCCAGCCCACCGTGGGCAAGAAATCACAGATCAGGTGGCTGATGGACCACATTCTGCTTTGTTCCAACAAGCCCACAACCGGTTGCATGCACAAAAGGCTGTTTTAGTAAAACTCCTCAAATAAAAAGGATATTATGAATACTCAGGAATACATAAGTATTGAAGATCAGTACGGAGCTCACAATTATCACCCGCTAGACGTGGTTCTAACGAAAGGGAATGGAGTATGGGTCACTGATGTCGACGGGAAAAAATACCTGGATTGCCTAAGTGCTTACTCAGCGCTGAACCAAGGTCACCGACATCCGCGAATTCTCAAAGCACTTAAACAACAAGCTGAGAAAATGACCCTCACGTCGAGAGCTTTCCGCAATGACCAGCTGCCATTGTTTTACAAAGAATTATCCCAGGCAACTGGCTATCAAATGTCTTTGCCCATGAACTCTGGCGCTGAGGCTGTTGAGACTGCCTTAAAACTTGCACGAAAATGGGCTTACCAGGTTAAGAAAGTCAAAAGACATAAAGCAGAAGTGATTATTGCGAATGGAAATTTTCACGGAAGAACCATTGCAATCGTCTCGTTTTCTTCTGAACCTCTTTATAAAGATGATTTTGGGCCATTCACACCCGGCTTTGTCATGGTTCCTTACGGTGACGTGAAAGCGATAGAAAATGCAATTACAAAAAACACTGCGGCTGTCATGCTGGAACCCATCCAAGGTGAGGCCGGTGTCATCCTTCCTCCAAAGGGGTACCTGAAAAAGGTATCAGAAATATGCAACAAAAACAATGTCCTGTTCATTGCAGATGAAATCCAGACGGGTTTAGGCCGCACCGGAAAAATGTTTGCTTCCGATCATGAAGGCGTAAGACCGGATATGGTGATCATTGGAAAAGCGCTTGGCGGAGGTTTTTATCCTGTTTCTGCGGTCCTTGCTGATTCTGATATCATGGGTCTTTTTCAACCCGGTGAACACGGCTCCACTTTTGGAGGGAATCCTTTGGGCTGCGCTGTTGCGCGAGAATCTTTGAAAGTAATCCTCGAGGAAAATCTAATAGAAAATTCATCCGTGATGGGCCAATACTTCATGGAACAGCTTGAGGAAATTCCAACTCCTCACGTGAAGGAAGTACGCGGAAAAGGTCTTCTGATAGGTGTCGAGTTGAAGAAATCAGCAGGCGGTGCTCGCAGATTTTGTGTTGCGCTCCAGCACAAAGGAATACTTGCCAAGGAGACCCACGAGAACGTGATCCGATTCGCACCTCCGCTGCTGATCGATAAAAAGACCATTGACTGGGCGATTCCCATCATACGAGAAGTTCTCAATTTAAAATCATAAAGGACCTCAATGGATTGGCAAAATATCTACAAATCAAAAATTACCTCCGCAGAAAATGCTGTGAGGAAAGTAAAAGACGACGATAAGATTTTCCTAACTGGTAACTGCTCCGTACCACAGCAGTTGCTTGCTGCACTAGTAAACCGTGCTCCTCAGCTTCGTAATGTTGAGATTTATCAGGCGCTGGCAATCAGCTCGTCAGGCTATGTCTCACC
>CAZCHK010000062.1:0-10822 GCA_964498605.1 uncultured Anaerolineaceae bacterium
ATTTGCAAAAGTACTGCAGTAAAGTACAATTTAGAACTGACAACCTTTTCTTCTTGTGTAAACAGGGATGGCGTTGGTGAATTTATGAATATATAGTTTAGCCCCTTGGGGGCACAGGAACAAATAGTCCAATTATTCCATACAGTACTTCCTCATCTACTACGCTCTGCTTTCAGAGCGTAGTCTATTTTAAGAAAGAACACTTGGTTTTATGAAATGTTATCTGATTTACTGTGGTTGCAGTATTTCTGCATCAGCAGATATACCTACGAAGGAGAGATATGGAAATCACAATTCAAGTCCGAGAACATGGTGTGGTCACACTCCCTGCTGAACTGCGCGAAAAGTACAACATTGAAAACGGGAAGATCTTCCGCCTGGTGGATCTTGACGGCATCTTTGTATTTGTCCCGATGGTGCCGATGGTTCCGGAGCTGGCTAACGAGATCGAACGGATCCGCTTGGAAGCTGGTGTGAGCGTTGATGAACTCCTGGATGATCTCCGCAAGCAACGCGAGCGTTACAACAAGGAAAAGTATGGCAATCAACCCGCCTAAACCCCGCATCTTCGTAGATGCTGATGTGTTTTTTGCGGGTGCGGCTTCACCAAATGAGAATAGTGCCAGTTTGGTGATCCTCCGTATGGCAGAGATCACATTGATCGAAGCAGTGACCAGTGAGCAGGTTATCACCGAGGTGGAACGAAACCTTGAAGAAAAGATGCTGGCTGCCATACCGGCATTTCATATGTTGGTGAGCCGTTGTCTCCGTGTGGTTTCATCCGAGCGTGGCTGAGATCAGGGCATTGTCGAAGGCTGATGATCCCAAGGATGTCCCTATGTTGGCTGCTGCGGTGCGCGAAGGATGTGTTTACCTTGCCACGTACAATATCCGGCACTTTCAACCTGGCGCAGAATCTGTCATGGTGCTGAAGCCAGGCGATTTGGTGCAGCGTGTACGGTATTTGCTGGCTCAGATGTATTTGGAGTGATCGAATCCAGAGCCGAGATCAGGTCATCCTGGTCCAACAATAACCTTTTAGAGGTTGGAAACCCGAATATCGAGTCCCGGTAGTCTATACCCCCTCTCGACTTTGTATTATCCGTATAAACATTATCCCCTTCGAGGCACATAGAAATCCGCCTTTCGACGGATTTTTTTTATTCGTGAAAACCAACGGTTTGGCTCAGGCGCAGCGGCGATAAATGCAAAGCTACTCAATATTATCGCGCCGTTTCTCTCAAATTGCGCTCCGTGACCGCAGCGGCGGAGACGCTGTCGCCTGGAGCCGGTGTTGGGCCGTAAAAAATCTCTCCCTTTACAACAACTTCGTTATCGATCTGAATGGTTGAAAGGTAAGTCAGTCTGCTCAATCATGCTTGCCAGCCCCCAATGTTATTCCACCAGTATTCACTCATTGGTAATCGACGGCCTGTGGCGTAATCATCAATAGCTGCGTACGCTTGTCGCATACATTCAATCCCGCCCATCTCATAAAATCTTCTCCCAATTTCTTGAGCTTGGTCGTATTGCGGCAATTCTTCATAAAGTTTACCCTTCCTATCTTTCTGATTTGATACTTCGGTCAGTACTTCAAGCATTTTTTCTATGAGACGACCATACTCATTAGGAAGTTCTTCAACTTCGCCTAACTCAGCCAGTATTTTTACCGGAGGTATGTAGCAAATCTCAACTTCAGCTAATCGAGTTATCTCTACATCGAACTGAGTAGATGGTTTTCCAATACTTAAAAAACCACCTCTTGTTTTTAACTTCGTAACTTTAGCCGTGTCACCTAATTGTTCTATAGCTTTAGATACTGCAATTGATTCTGCCTCCTTTTCGCTAGACGCAGAAATTTTTATAACTTTCCGTTTTGGGGGCTTCAGTACCCTTTTCGATCGAAGCGCCGCGTTACTTGGTATCTGACTTTGGGCAGCGGTAATAGCAGATTTAATTGTTTCTGCTTTTACTATTTTGGATTGGAGTTCAGCTGTATCTTCATTGGTAATTTTGTCCATATTTTTGATATAAATCAATATTTGGATAGATCGCAAATAAAAACCTCTAGGTATCTGGGATTTTGCTTTTGCTCTTGCCTCGTAAAGGGAATTAGCTTCAACTTCAATTGTCCTAGTCATTTTCATCCTCCTTTTTTCTAAGCCATTGTTCTGTCTTGCCTGCTAGAGAACTTGAGGTTATATACGGTTTCATCGCTTGCTCCTTGCTGTGGGAAATTTTTAAACGATTTGTGTTACCTGCTTAGGGGTGGGTGTGGATTCGACTTGGGAGAGAAAAAACCAAAGGCAGAAAAAAGTCCATGATTGACATAAAATCCCTGCTGCCTGGAGTGAGTGGTACTGGCACGCATCTGACTTTGGTGTTACTCATATATCTGCTATGCGCTCGAACAACAATCCATTGTCCATCAGTAAATCATGGTTTTGATTCCCTAAAACCTCGATGATGTGTGCCCCGCCCTCATAAAAAGTTACTCGACTGAAAGGCAGCTCTTTTCCACCGTGGTTTTCCGGTAAGTCTAATCTGTTGTTGATCAGGTTTTCGATGTAACGCGCAAAACCTTCTTTCCACTCCTGCCAGACCATGTATTCGTAATCATGTTGACTGAGAGTATCCCTCAACTGGATGCGAATGCTATCAATCTCCGAGGGGGTGTTCTTGTTCAGAAATGACTGGTACAGCTGTACAAAGTCAGTCGCAGCGTAGGGAAAGGGGTGATTGATCTCCCACATGTAATCATTGACTTGCTGCGCCTGACGTGCAATACCCAGTCTTTGCTTGAGTTTCTGCTCCAACCTTTCACCCTGTTGGCAGTGAATGAACTCATGAAAGATGGTAACATAGCCATCTGTCTCATCGAATATATCGTCAGTGATCACGCAAGCTAGGCGGTTATCATAACTTTCCAGATGAAAAGCCGCTCGAACTCCTTTGGGAATCGGCGTCGGAGTGGCTACTTTTCGAACAAATGCATACTGCTGATGATTCGGTCCGGTGTCGTAGATCAAGAAGTGATCATTCTCGACAATGGCAATTGGGAAAGGCTTCTCCAAAAATGGGTGGATATCCCGGATGTCCGCTTGAATTTTGATAACTCTTTGAAGATGTTTTATGCGATCTGATTCCATACTTAAACCTGCCGTTTCTATGTGCTTGTTCACCCCTGTTTAGGATGGTTTCTTACGTAGCCATTGGCTTTGCCCATCATGTTTGCTAAACGAGTTGGAGGGTTCGTTGGTATGAAATGATAATTTGGCTGGAGTTGCTTCCATTATAGCTAGCTTCATTTGAAGGTACAATTATATGTTCTCTTTGGTTGTGCGAAAGCAGGGTATGCGTGATAATTCTTGTTGGGACTGATGGTGCGTTACCTTGCATAACAGGGAACGGAATAACCTGAGCACGATCTCTCTCGAGTGAGATCCACGTGGTTACAGAACCATGTTTTTTCAACGCAGAAGGGATCCACTTCATTGATACCTTTAGACCGGTCAGCGATTATCAATCATGATAATCAGCGCAATTTCGCGCGGGATTTGATAAAATAATCATATCAATACTTGCGCAGAATGATTACCCCGGAAAGAATTCGATAAGGAGCGTTCCAATGGATCAAAAGAAAGTGGAGATCACGATCAACATCAACGGCACAGAAGAAGTGCTGCGGGTTGGAGAAAAGGAAACCTTGCTGGATGCCCTGAGAGAGCGTTCGCTCTTCAGCGTCAAGCGGGGCTGCGGGACAGGGGATTGCGGCATGTGCACCGTGCTTCTGGATGGTCATCCGGTTAAAAGCTGCCAGCTGCTGGCTGTGAAGATGCAGGGTAGATCGATCACGACACTGGAAGGATTGAACCAGGATGGACAACTGCACCCACTGCAGGAGGAATTCATCAACACAGGCGCGATCCAGTGCGGGTTCTGCACGCCGGCGCAGATTCTCACCGCGAAAGCATTCCTGGACAAGCATCCCAATCCCACAGACGAGGAGATCCGCAAGGCGCTGAATCCCGTGCTGTGCCGCTGCACGGGGTACGTGCGCCCGACGGAAGCCATTCAGCGCGCGGCGGCCAGGCTGAGGGAAGAGCAGGTGGAGCCGTTCTCTATATATGAAAAAACACTACCGGATGATCCGGCTGAGGTTGTCCTGCCGGATGAGTATTATCGAAAGGACGGCAGCCGACAGGCACTGCCTCCCCTGGTCTTGAGCCCGAACAGCGTGAAAACCTTGAACGTGGTGGGAAAACCGGAACAGAAAGTGGACGCGGTGAAATTATCCCTGGGCAAGGCGGTTTTCACGGACGATGTGCATATGAACGGAATGCTTTACGGAGCACTGTTGACCAGCCCCCACGCGCACGCGCGCATCAAGAAGATCGACACAGCCAAAGCACGCGCTCTTCCTGGCGTGCATACGGTCCTGACGTATCAGGATATTCCCAGGATAAAACATGCCTCGGGAGGTCAAAGCGATCCGCAGCCCTGGCCCTATGACCAGGTCGTTCTGGATGACAAGGTGCGCTACACCGGGGACAGGGTGGCAGTGGTTGCTGCGGAAACGCTCGATATTGCAGAAGAAGCGCTCAGGTTGATAGATGTGGATTACGAATTGCTGCCTGTTGTCCTGGACCCTGAAAAAGCCTTGCAGCCCGGGGCGGCGGTCATTCACGATGAGGCGGACAGCATCGGCATCCATGACGCGAAACGCAATATCGTCACCCACATCGAGGCGGAGGTTGGCAAGGTGGACGAAGCGTTTGCGAGCGCCGAGCACATCTTCACAGGGGAATACCGGACACCCAAGCAGCAGCACGCTCACCTTGAGCCGCACGTGTGTATCACGTATTTTGATGAAGACGACCGGCTGGTTATTCGATCGAGCACACAGGTTCCTTTCCACATCCGCAGGATCGTCGCCCCGCTGATCGGCCTGCCTGTCAAGCGCATACGCGTGATCAAGCCCCGCATCGGGGGAGGATTTGGCAACAAGCAGGAGATGATCCTGGAAGATCTTTGTTCTCTGCTCACGATCAATACCAGGCACCCGGTCAGGATGGAGTACACGCGTGAACAGGAGTTCACTTCCTCCCGCAGCAGACACCCCAACATCGTTCGGTACAAGCTGGGCGTGACCGATAACAGGATCACAGCTGCCGAGCTGAACCTGATCGGTGACACGGGGGCTTACGGCAGCCACGCCCTGACGGTGCAGATGGTGGGTGGTTTCAAAGGGCTCACCCTGTACAACGCTGAGAATTCCAGGTTCGTCTGCGACGTGGTGTACACGAACAAACCTCCTTCTGGCGCTTTCAGAGGTTACGGTGCCATGCAGTGCCAATTCGGGGTGGAAGTGCTGGTTGAGGAGATCGCTGAGCAGCTGGGACTGGATGTGGTCGAGTTTAAAAAAGGAAACTGGCTCAAGCTGGGCGAAACGATGCACCTGGCAAAAGCCTTGGGTGAGGGAAGGGAAGGGTTCGAACAGTGCATGGAATCCGCCGCGCTGGATCAATGCCTGGCGGTCGGGTTGAAAGCAACTGATTTTTACGCCAAACGCAAGACATATAAAAATCAGGATGGAAAGTTAAGGCGCGGGATCGGTTTTGCCGGAGCGATTCACGGCAGCGGGATTGCCGGATTGGATATGGCAGCCGCGACGTTGAAGATGAATGATGACGGTTCGTTTAACCTGCTCGTCGGCGCGACGGATATCGGCACGGGATCAGACACCATCCTGGCGCAGATGGCCGCCGAGATCATCGGCGCGCCTGTGGAGGATTTCATCGTTTATTCCTCCGACACGGATTTCACGCCTTTCGACAAAGGTGCCTACGCCAGCAGCACCACATACATCACCGGAGGAGCGGTTCGAAAAGCCGCGCTGGAGATCCAGAGGCAGATCCAGGAACACGCCGCGCACATGCTGGGTATGGCGCAGCCGGACCAGCTTGTCCTCCGGGACAGGAAAGTGATCGCTCCGGACGGGCGCTCGCTGACGCTGGCAGAAGTGGCCTTGAGCAGCCTGCACCACAGCAATCAGCATCAGATCATGACGACTGCGTCTCACATGAGCTACAAAAGCCCTCCTCCCACCGCGGTTCAATTTGCAGAAGTTACCGTGGATACGGAAAGCGGCGAAGTTCAGGTTGACCGGCTGCTGATGCTGGTGGATTGCGGGAGGGTGATCAATCCCATCACCGCCATCGGCCAGGCTGAAGGAGGCATGGCGCAGGCACTGGGCATGGCGCTCTATGAGGACATGCTGTTCGATGAAAAGGGGCAGATGACCAACGCGAGGTTCGGGCCATACAAGGTGCTGAAGGCAAATGAAATGCCGCTGATGGACGTGATCTTCGTACAAACAGAGGACCCCAGCGGTCCGTTCGGAGCAAAATCCATCGCTGAGATCTCAATGGATGGCGTTTCCCCGGCAATCATCAGCGCGATCCACAACGCCACGGGCGCCTGGGTGCGTCACCTCCCTGCCACGCCGCAAAGGGTACTGGAAGCGATCAAAGCCACAACAGCTTGATGTCCATGTGCATTCGTCCGTAGGTTGTCAGGACGCCTGTGCGGTACCGCACAGGCGTTTTTTATTTCCATCCGTTATGGATGGTAAAATCATTAAGAATATCCAACAGGCACAGATGATTCCGAGGACATTTTTGGCCAATTTCTTAAATGAATCTGTTTCGCTGGCATCCTTTGACTGGTATGGATGGGTGATTCTGCCTATCCTGATCTTTCTGGCCAGGTTTATTGATGTGACATTGGGAACATTGAGGATTATCTTCATCTCGCAGGGCAGGAGAAGGATCGCTCCACTGTTAGGTTTTTTCGAGGTCCTGATCTGGATCGTCATCATTGGCCAGCTGGTACAGCACCTGCACAGCGTGACAGCCTACATTGGTTACGCCGCAGGTTTCGCGGCGGGAAATTACGTCGGCATGTGGCTGGAAGAGAGATTGGCTTTTGGGACCATCGTTATCAGGGTGATCATACAGAAGGATTGGGAAAAGCTGGTCCAGAGAGTGCACGAGGCTGGATTTGGCGTGACATGTATGGATGGACAGGGGTCGGCTGGAGCGGTGAAGCTGCTGTACATCATCATCAAAAGGCAGCATGCCAGAGAGGTAAGAAAGATCATCCACGAGATAGCTCCCAACGCTTTTGTGACCGTCGAGGAGGTCAGATCCGCGGAGAAGGGAATTTTTCCCTCCAACAGCATTTCCAAAGATAATAGGACTTTTGGACGGAAATTCAAATGAAAAAAATTAAAGAGCTCATCAAAAAGATCTACGGCTATTTTGACAAACTCGTGGAGAACCTGACACCGGCCGAGCGAAAAGATCTTATCGATGAATTGAGGCAGAACGCCTCGCCCCGCTTCGACTATTTTTTGCTGGTCATTCTATCCTGCAGCATCGCCACGCTGGGCTTGATCATCAATTCCCCGGCTGTGATCATCGGCGCGATGCTGCTGGCGCCCCTGATGTCGCCCATCATTGGACTTGGTCTGGCTTCGATTACCGGGGACCATAAGCTGCTGCGTAGCGCCAGCCTTGGCCTGCTGGAGGGAGCTGGAGCTGCGATTGCACTTTCAATACTGGTGACACTTGTCAATCGGTTCCTGCCGTTCGTGACCTTGCAGGAGCTGCCGGTCGAGGTGCTGGCAAGGACCCGACCGACACCGATAGATCTGGCCATCGCGCTGGGTGGCGGACTGGCAGCGGCTTACGCTCTCACGCGGCCCAATCTGTCGGCGGCGCTGCCAGGAGTGGCGATCGCCACCGCGTTAATGCCGCCAATCTGCACGGTCGGAATCGGCATTGCCATGAACCGCTGGGATGTGGCCGGAGGAGCGCTGCTGCTGTTTCTGACCAACGCCGTGACGATCGCTTTTGCTTCAGCGCTGGTTTTTTTCTTGCGAGGTTTTGCCAAGGAAACGCGCAGGAACGGACAAAAACTGCCTCCCAGCCTGGTCCTGTCGTTTGTTTTCATGATCCTTCTGCTGATACCGCTGACATTTTTCGGGGTGAAATTCTTCCGCGAGGCTTCCGCGAACCGCTTGATCAATTCAGTGATCGTGAGCGAAGTTGGAAAGCTGGGCCAGGTAAAGCTGGTCGATTTTCAGGTGGTCCGAACGGAGTCGAACCTCGAGATGGAAATCACCATCCAGACCACCAATCCGATCCGGTACGAGGATACAGTGGCACTGCAAAAGGAAATTGTGGCGCAGCTTGATATGCCCGTGTCATTGAAGATCAACCAGGTCCTCGCCGACGAGCTGGACCCGCTTGTCCCACCCACTCCCACTGCCAGCGTGACCCCGACGCGAACCACGACGCCAACGCCGACAATTACCGCTTCCCCGACAGCCACACTGACCGTGGTGCCAACGGCGACCGCGACCCGAACGCCAACGCCAACGCCTTACACCGCCGAGATCATCAGGGCGACCCTGCCCCCGATGCAGCTGTACCAGTACCCGGGTGGTCCCGTGATCGGTCAGTTGAAGCCTGGGCAGGTCGTGATCGTCATACAGAACCGCATCGAACACGCGGGGCTGATATGGATCCAGATCGTCGATCAGGAAGACCGCACGGGCTGGGTGCCCATCGTCTATCTGCAGCAAATCACGCAGAATCCCTGAAGGAAAATCTGCTCATCCCGGGTCTGATGGACCAGAGGCGGTTTGCTGAAGAGAGAATTGTTACCCTGCAGACTTCTTTTTGGGGTCCTTCATGAAGATGATCAAAAAGACACTGAGCAGCAGGAGTCCAACCATCAGTAGCAGTGAAGAGGTGAAAGAACCCTGTGGTGTTTTCATCACGTCCATGATCGTGACGAAGATCACCGATGCCTGGCCGAACAGCTGGATCAGGCCGTTGGATGTGCCTTCCGGTGTGGGGTGGGTTACTTCGGCGGAGTACTGCATGCCGATGGGGTTGGCGCCCACGAGAAAGAAACCCATCCAGAAGGCCGACGCGAACAGCAGCCAGGCCGAGGTGGCAAAAGTGACCCCGATCAACCCGGGTATGGCCAGCGCGAACCCAAGCAGGATAAAGATCTGACGTTTATGGGTTTTATCGGAGAAGACCGGCATGACCACGGCCCCGACGAGTCCTCCCGCCAACATGAGCGCGCCCAGCGTACCGGCATCATCCGGGGTGAAATGCCGCAGGCGGATGATCGGTTCAACCCAGGTGGTTATCCCGTTGAACAGACCCAGCCCGACAAAGGAGATGAACAGGTAAATCCAGAATTTGGGAATGCTGAGGGCATGTTTCAGCCCGTCCAGCATGAGCGCGCGGATTTCCTCGCCGGATGCGCATGGCGGCGTGGCGGGTTTTTCCCTGGCCAGCACGACAAAGAGGAGGGTGGAAATTGCGGCGATGACGCCGTAAAGCAGCTGGATGCGATCGATCGCCATGGTCTTCACCAGTTCGGGGGTCAACACCATGCCCACCGCCGTGCCGACCAGGCTGGCCAGCGTGATTAACCCGACCGCGGTGGCGCGCTCCTTATGTCCGAACCACAGGGCGGGTAATTTGGTCCAGGCGTTGAGCAGGAAGGGCTGCGCGATGGCGATACCGATGGTGCTGACCAGGACTAATGTGTAGTTGTCTCCGACCAGTCCTCGCATGACGCCAAAGACCGCCATGATGATCGCTCCGATGCTGACCGTGCGCCGGAATCCGAATGTATCGATTCCCCATGAAACCGGGATGGACAGCGGTATGAAGGCGATCATGAAAACCATGGACAGCAGGCCGATCTTGGAATCGGTGACGCCGTAGAAGCTGGAAGCAAGGATCGTGATCGGGGCGTACGCGATCCACAGCATCTGGATGGTGATGTTGATGAACATGAATACTGATAAAACGATCCAGCGATAAGGATAGAGTTTGTAGCCGGTTGGCTCGGACATGGGATTCTCCTTTTACCTTACTGGTTCAGGGCGCGATAGATTTTGTGCATTTGGCGATAAATCCTTGTGAAGGTTTGAAAACGCTGGTCATACAGGATCTGGTTGGCCGGGGTCGGTGAGTAGACATTCTTGAATTCTATCAGCGCCGGGATATCCGCGTATTTCAGATCGCCAAGCCCCACTGCGCCGATCCAGGCTGCCCCGCGCGCGTTGGCACAGACTGGATCACCAACCTGTTTGATCTCGCAGTCCAGGGTGTCTGCGAAGATCTGGCACCACACATCGGATTGGGCGCCACCTCCCACGATGTTGATGGCGGAGGTTTTTTGACCCAGGAACTTCTCCACGGGCTGAAGGATCCAGCGTGTGTTGAGAGCGATCCCCTCAAGGAAAGCGCGGATGATGTCTTCGCGCGTATTGTGCAGGGACAGATTGTATAACCCCGCCCGCAGGGTGCGGTCTTCGACCGGGGCTCGCTCTCCCCAGATCCAGGGGGTGTAGATAATCTTATTGCTGCCTGGAGGAGTGCGGGAGGCAATTTTGTCCAGCACCTTGAAAATATCCGGCACATCCGCTTCCTGGAGAAGTTCATCTTTGTGGTAAAGAATGTTGTCCCTCAGGAAGGTCAGATTTCCTCCAGCGGTGGCTTGAAGTGCGATCAGAAGATAGTGGCCGGGGATGGCACAGGGGACCGATGCCAGGCTGCTGGTGATGTCGGTTTTTTTATACGGAACGTGCGCCGCCATCCACGAGGATGTCCCGAGGTAAAGGTGCAGCGCGTTCTCCTCAACGGTACCGGCGCCGATGGCTGCTGCAGTGCTGTCTATCGCACCGGCGACGACCTGTACGTCTGCCGATAAGCCCAGTGATCTGGCG
>CAZCHK010000063.1:0-10133 GCA_964498605.1 uncultured Anaerolineaceae bacterium
AAATCATACACGCAGTGCGCGTGCACTATGTTGTAAAGCGCTCTCGCCTGCCCGAGGGTGCGGTTCTGACGCGACTTCTCGCGCTCCTCGAGCACCTCCAGCGGGCAGCGGATCGCTATTAGATACGCCGGCAGGTTACTCAGCAGGGAGGCGCACTCCCGCACCCAGCCTTCCTCGTGGAAGACATGATCGGCGATGACGTTGATGCCCTGCAGCGCCATGTCACGAATGGCGTGATGCATCCCGGAGATGAGCCGGGAGCCGTAGCGCGTGGCATGCACCTCGGCAATGGTATCGTCAGCGTTGTACCTGTAGCTGACCACCTCGGACCACTGCTTCGTGTTCAGATAACGCCAGGGCAGCATCCACAGGAACTTGTCGATACCCATCTCCAGATACGCTTCAGGCGCCAGGTCCTGGAATGACTTGAGGATGCTCGTCTTTCCGGAAGAAGACACGCCGTTGAGGATGAGGATGGTGCCGCTAGGGTTCAAAGGAATTTCACCCCAGGATCTCCAGGCGCGCCATGGACGCCAGCAGGCGCTTGAAACCGACGGAGGCGAAGTGCACGTCCACCAGCTCCTCGCCAGCCTGCAGGCGCACTTCCACCACCAGCCCCTCGCCCCAGGAGGGGTGCCTGACGCGCAGGCCCGCCTTGAAGCGCGCCTCGACGGGCTTCTCCTCCTCGACACTGCCGGGTCCCTGCGGGAGCTTCCAGGCGCTGAAGGTTTGCGCGCGCGAAGCACGCTCGCGCACCACGCCGTGTTCGTTCTCTCTCCGCACCAGCTCGTCGGGAATGTCCGCCAGGAACTGTGAGGGGATGCTGTAATCGTAGGCGCCGTAGGTGCTGCGCCGCTCGCTGCGAACCAACGTGAGCTGATTCCTGGCGCGGGTGATGCCCACGTAAAACAAGCGCCGCTCCTCTTCCATCTGATCGGGGTCGCCGCGCGAGCGGGAGTGGGGCAGCAGCCCTTCGTCCAACCCGGTGATGAAGACATGGTCAAACTCCAATCCCTTGGCGGCATGCAGCGTCAGCAGTGTGGGGGCGGTCAGTTTTTCGGGGATGGTGTCCTGATCGGAGACGAGTGCCAGGTTCTCCAGGTAAGCCGTCAGCCCTGCCTCGCGGTATTCTCCCGCCACCCGGCGCAGCTCGAGGATGTTCTCCCAACGTTCGCGTCCTTCTTCCGAGCCGTCGTCGAGATAGACCTGATACCCGGTATCAATAATGATGCGGTCGAACAGCCCGACCAGGTCAAGCTGGTCGCGTCCGTCCACCCACACTTTGAGCATGGCGCCGAAATCCATCAGCAGCCCGCCCCCCCGTCCGGAGAACTCGGTGTAGTAGGGACTGTTCAGTCCACGCTGGCCGAGATCGAGGAGGATGCCCCCCGCTGATATGTCGTGCGCCTGCGCCGAAAGCCGCAGGGCAAGCAGGGTCTTATCCCCGATACCGCGCTGTGGAACATTAATGACGCGTCCCAGGCTGACCTCATCGTCCGGGTTGCTGACCAGGCGCAGGAAGGCGATCATGTCCTTCACCTCGCGCCGTCCGTAAAAGCGCTGCGCCCCCACCAGGCGGTAGGGCATGCCCAGGCGCAGAAAAGCCTCTTCCAGAAGGCGGGACTGGGCATTGGTGCGGTACATGATGGCGAACTGCGAGCCTTTTTTGCCTCCCCCGTGCAGCGCCTGATGGATGAAATCCACCACGTAAGCTGCCTCGGCGTGATCGTCAACCGCCTCGTAGAGCAGGACGCGGTTGCCGGGTCCGCGCTTTGTGAAGAGGGCTTTGGGGGTGCGCTGGGTGTTGCGGTCGATGACGGCGCGCGCCACATCCAGCACAGTCTGCGTGGAGCGGTAGTTCTGCTCCAGCAGGATCTTGAGGCAACCCGGGTTGTCTTGCTCGAATTTGAGCACGTTGCGGTAATCAGCACCGCGCCAGCGGTAGATGGACTGATCTTCGTCACCAACAACGAAGAGGTTGCCGTGCTTGCGCGCCAGCAGCTTGATCAGCTCGTACTGAGCCAGGTTGGTATCCTGGAACTCGTCCACCAGCACGTGCTCAAAGCGCTGGCTGTAAGATTCCAGCACGTCTGGGTGATCCACCAGCAGCCTGACGGCGTTGAGGAGCAGGTCGTCGAAGTCCATCGCGTTGCAATCGATGAGGGCTTTCTGGTAGTGCTTGTAGACGCGGCGCACCACTTCATCGCGGTAGCCGCGCGAGGGCATGTCTTCGGGGAGGAGCAGGTTGTTCTTGGCGGAGGAGATGAGGCCGTGGATGACAGCAGGCTTGTGCAGCTTGTCATCGATGTTGAGCTCCTTGATGGCACGTTTGATGATGGTGGACTGGTCGTCCTCGTCAAAGATCACAAAATTGGATTTGAAGGGGAGCAGGGCGCTTTCGCGGCGCAGGATGCGGGCGCACATGGCGTGGAAGGTGCCCAGCCACAAACCCTCCAGGGGAATTTCCAGCATGGCGCGGACGCGCTCGCCCATTTCACGGGCGGCTTTGTTGGTGAAGGTGACCGCCAGGAGGTTGTAGGGAGGCACGCGCTTTTCAGCCAGCAGCCAGGCGACGCGGCGGGTGAGCACGCGCGTTTTGCCCGAGCCGGGCCCCGCCAGGACAAGAACCTGTCCAGCGGGGGCAGTGACGGCCTGCAGCTGCTGAGGGTTGAGGTCAGAGAGGGGTTGGGCAGCGGGTGACATGGGAAAGTAATTGTATCGTAAATGACTCCAAAGACGCGGATTTTTAAGGCAGCGCTTGCACCGAGCCGTATAATGTTATTAAAATCATTTCTTCAGAGCACTCATTCAGCTTCCATAACCATCCATCGCGAATCAATCACTCCTGCCTGTTGTCTGGCATCAGACATGAGGCCGAATAGAATGCGTTAGAAAGGAGCGTGTGACATGAAACCCAGAGGATTTTGGGCAACCTTTGCTTTCATAGGTGTTGTTTCGGGGATTGGATTTGCTTTTCTGCTTTCGCTGTTCTACTCCTTCACCACCGGTCAATCTTTCATTGACCTGTTCATTAACTTCGGCCTCCTGGCAGGTTTGGGCTTCGGCCTGCTGTTCGGCTTCGTGATGGCATTCCTGCTAAAAGCCGAAAGCGTGGTCCTGCCTGTGCGCGACCCTGTCGAATTCAATAAGATGTGCAGCTATGCCATGAACGAACTGCATTACACACCTGCCGGACAGGTCGGTCAGACCCTCACCTTCAAACCAACCTTCCAGGCGGGAATCCTGGGCTGGAACATCATCGTGCAGGTGGAGGCGGATCGAGCCACATTCACCGGACCAAAAATGCTCATCAAAAAACTGCACCGCTGGATCCGTTAGCTCCACCGCGCCTTCTATTTCTGGGATTTGGGTATTCTCTCCTGAAAAGTGATCCTGTCAGGCAGGAAAGGGAAAATGGCCCCCTGCCTCCTCTTCTTATGCAGCCATACTGAAGCTAAACACGACAGCCAATCAGCCCCCTTTTCAATCCAGAAGAAGGGAGTACCCCCTCCAGATAATTACCCCTGTAAACGACACCTCCAGGATAGGTCTTCTATCTCCTTAACCCTTCCAGTATCTTCGGGTGCAGCGAGGGATTGGCAGTGACCAGGGCGTAGGGGGGAGAAAAATAATCCGCCCCGCCTTTCATGTCGCTGACCACGGCGCCGGCTTCGCAGGCAAGCAGGATGCCCGCGGCGATGTCCCAAGGCTTGATGCCCAGCTCCCAGTAGCCATCCAGCCTGCCTGCCGCCACATAGGCCAGGTCCAGCGCGGCTGATCCCAGACGCCGCACGCCCCGGGTGCGCTGGGCGAACCAGCCAAAGTGATCGAGGTTGTTGACCAAGTTGGTGCGGATGTCGTAGGGAAAGCCGGTCACCAGCAGCGAACGGATCAGCTCGGTGGTGTGTGAAACGCGGATGGGATTGCCGTTGAGCCATGCGCCTTTGCCGCGCTCGGCAGAGAAGAGCTCGTCGCGCATGGGGTCGTAGACCACCGCCAGGGTCAGGTCGCCGCGTACCTGGTAAGCGATTGAAACTGTGAAGATGGGAATGCCATGGGCATAGTTGATCGTGCCGTCCAGCGGATCGATGTACCAGCAGTTGGCGCTGGTACCGGGTGTCGTCCCACTCTCCTCGGATACGAGCGTTGCCAGCGGATCACTCCTGCGCACCTCGCCCAGCAAGAAATCCTCCGAGGCGCGGTCCATCTCGGTGACCAGGTCGATCTCGGATTTAAAGTGAACATCGTGCTGCCTGCCAAAACCATCTTTGAGGATCCTGCCAGCTTGAATCGCGATGGATTTTATGAATGCCAGATCGATCATAGGAGCTCTTTTCTTTGAAATGATTGAGGCACTATTATAGTCTTTTTTATCCAGCGGGATGGAATACGTAGAGAATTGACTGCTGGGGTTGAAAGAGGCCAAAGAATTGCTTTGCGAGCATTAAATTCCTATAATGAATAAAAGGTGCACAGAGGAGAACATAATGAAACAGACAGCACTGTTTTTTATGCTGGTTTTGGTGTCAGGCTGCACGCTGCCGGGACCCTCCTTCGCCGACTCCACCCCACCCGCGCAAGACCTTCCGCTTGCAGGCGAGGCAACCTCCACCTGGAAGGCTGAATCCGGCTGCGACAACCTGTACTACCCGGTCACCGCCGGCGCCTACTGGCAGTACTCAGTCCACAGTTCTACCATCGGTAATTATGATCTGACCCGCGTCATCCACTCGGTGAATGAAAGCGGCTTCACTGTGCAGAGCCATGACAGCAGCGGCACCATCGTTTTGGATCGCTGGGGCTGTGACAGTGGCGACCTGCGGGATCTGGAACTGCCCGGTGGCCCGGCCGGTGCGGTGGCCGCCGCAGGTGTATCTGGAACACTTACGAGCATCAACAATCAGGGCGTCACGCTGCCGGCCCTGATCCACGCGGGAGACTCCTGGTCCCAGGAGATGGACCTGGTCGGTGATATTGAGATCGAGGGCAGCCTTTTTCCCGTGACGGACGCATCGTACACCATCAACTACCAGGCTATTGGAATGGAAGAAGTGGCTGTCCCCGCAGGTTCCTTTCTTGCCCTCAGGATTGAGGAGAGGTTGTTCTACGATATGACGGTCAAAATCGAAGGCATCGAGGTACCTGTCCAATCCGGTGCTGATTTGACCCTGTGGTACGCGCCCGGCGTGGGGCTGGTGCGTGCTGACAGCACGAACGATCTTGGAGGTACCGAGATCATAGAACTTGTGAACTATATCTTTGATTGAATGCCTGCTTAATTATAATTAATACCAAATTCACTTCATCGCGGAGGAAAAATGAAAAGTTTCGTCGAAGCCTTGCTTGTCATCAGCCTGTTTCTTCTGTTGGGATGCTCTACGCCAACCGCTGCCACCACCATGCCAACACCCTCTGAGCCTATCAATGGCACACCTGTATCCCCGGAACCCACCATCGGCACACCGGAAGCCTGCCGCAATCCACTCTACCCGGTGCGCGCCAACGGCTACTGGCGCTACGCCGTTCAAAGCATCGATATCGGCAGCTACGACATCACCCACACCATCAACGCTGTCAGCGAAAGCGGCTTCAGCGTCACGCTTGTTTACAGCACCGGCCTCAGCGTCACCCAGAACTGGACCTGCAGCGGTGGGGATTTGCTGGTGATGGACGCCCCCGGCGGTGCGTCAGGCTCGCTGGTCTCCTCGCAGACTTTCACCGAGTTCCACTCGGATGAGAACAGCGGTGTTACCCTTCCATGTAGTGTGGCTGAAGGGGATATGTGGGAGCAGGACATGCGCGCTTCCAGTCAGGTCAGCCTGCCAGATGGCATGTCTGGCAGCGGGGAGGGCTGGTACAACGCCTCCTACCAGGCCATGGGCAGGGAGACGGTCACCGTTCCCGCCGGCACTTTCGACGCGCTGGTCATCATGGTCTACCCGGTCTTCGACCTGACCGTCAGCGTGGATGGGATGGAGATTCCGGTACCGGTGGAGATGATGGGCATGCTGTGGTACGCTGAGGGTGTAGGCCTGGTCAAGAGTGAGATCAACAGCACCATGGGCGGTAGTGAGACGCTTGAGCTGACCTCGTATTTTCTACCGTAGGCGCTTTGCCGGGAGGGAGATATGCCTGTTTGCAAAAACTGCATGAGAGATTTCCGCGTGATGGCCGGGCAACCAGGAGGGCTGTGCCGCGACTGCGCGGTGGAACAGCTCCGCCCGGACAGGCAGCGCACGCTGGAGATGATGGGCAGCCTGCCGCTCACATTTGAACATGTGCTGCCCCAGAGTGAGGTGTACACCACCTCCTCCCAGCAGCACCTCATCGGGGACCTGTTCTTCACCACGAACGGGCTGGTCTTTGTACACTACCTGACCCTCACCATCGGCGGGGAGGGCATCCAGGGCGGCCTGACGCCGTACAATACCAACCAGAGCGAAGAGAAATATATCGAAACCCAGATGACACTGCTGCATGGAGAGGACTACGGCAGCAGCGTGGAGGAACGCTTCATCAAGCACGGCGGGATGATCTTCCCGCGCGCCCACATCCAGAACATCAGCGTGGACGCTGCCAACCGCGCGCTGCGCATCACTTATGAAGGTGCGGATTACTGGATGCTGGTAAAGGACGCGTACGGAGAACAGCGCTTCATCGATTCGTGGCTGGCTGGGGCGAGCACGGTCGTCTTTGACGTGCTGGGAGCGCACCTGGCGGTGCCCGATCCGGCGCGCCTGCTGTACATCGTGGAAACCGGCCGCTACGCCCCGGACTTTCTGCCCGAGCAGATGGACCGTGTCAGCGGAGACGAACTGTATTACAAGCAGCTCCACAAGCAGATCACCTCCCAGAACAAGCCACGTCAGGACAAGATCATGACTGCGCTGGGCGCACTGAACCTCAACTTCACGGCGGGTTGGGCAGAGTACCTGAGCGGGATTGCCGGCAGGGAGCAGCGCTGGGTGGTCATCGCCGGGCTGATCTGGGGATTGAGCCTGTTGGGGGTGGTGATTTTCGCCTCTTTCAGCGGCGGAACCGATGCAGGCGGGCTGGTCTGCCCGGGCATCGGAGCGATCCTGGGAGCCGTACTGGGGTTGATCGCCTTCCCCGTGATCGCAGGCCGCTACACGCGCACCAAATCCTGGATCAAGAAGCTGAGAGGCGGCTAGTCGAAAAACCTTAGAAGCGCCTGGTTGCCTGCTTGAGGATTTCTCGCTGGAAGCGGATTTCATCATCCAGTCCCGTAGAGGCAGAAAGCGCCCGGGCAATGGCAGGCTGGGTGTGCTGCAGTTCCGCAGCGCTCAATTCAGGCGGCAGTTCCAGCAGCCACAGCAGGGTGAAGAAGAACGGGAAACCTTTCCAGCGCCCCGAATCCAGGCGGTGCTGTCGGAGTTTGGAGAGCCCCATGCGATTGAGCGTCTCGTCAGGGTTGCGCGTGTTGCGATAGCGCAGATGGGCGATCGAGGCGACTTTGCATTCGCCCGTGATGCAGACCTTGGAGAAGCACAGCTTGACCAGGCGCTCATCCGCCAGGAGGAGGATGTCCTGAACCTGGGGATCGACGGGCTTGAGCAGAGCCAGCAAACGCAGCGTTTCCAGTTCAAAGGCATGAAACCGCAGCAGGCGGGTATGGGCGGGTTCGCCGGTGACAAGTGCCAGACCGGTTTCCTGCTCGCCGGTGGTGGGGTGGAAGGTAAAGCCCTGCAGCGGATTCTGATGCTCAAGAATGAAGCGCACAAGCTTTTCCTGCTCGGCGCTGGGCGGCAGTCCTTTGATGAATATTGCGCGCGAAAGGCTCATGACGAACTGGTACAGGTTGTATGAGGTCAATTCCATGGCAGCTCTTTATCGATTTTTGATATGTTAATATAACCTCGCGATGATTAAGAATCGATTAAAGTACCTGCTCAAACGTGAGTACACTGAATCTGCGCACCGATCACGTTCCGCAGGCTTGTCAGCGCGCATGGTTCCGACGCGGGTGCGTCAAGACATCTCAGCGATCAATCTTTGGATTCGTACAGACAATAGCATATATCGTTTAGCGTTCGCCGCGGCATTCGGCTCGCAGCTGCTCGAAGAAGGCTACCATGGCAGCGTGGCGCGCCTCTGCAATCGCGCGCGCGGTGGGCGTGAAGAGCCTTTGGCGCACATTCTTCAGCTTAAAGATGTACTCGTGGTAGGCGCTGTGCGCTTCGCCGGGCGTAGTCTGCCCGGTCGTGATGAAGTGGTCCGATGGCTCGCAGTAGTGCGGCACGGATGCCTGCACGGCATAGGCAATGGTGCGCGCGGCACCGATGGCTCCCAGCACATCCAGTTTGTCTGCGTCGAACAGGACACGCGCTTCCAGCGTCTCGGGCGGGATACCGCCGTTGCGGTAGCGGTGGCCGCGGATGCAGGTCTGTACCCGGGCGATGCGTTCGGGGTCCCAGCCTTCTTCACGCAGCAATCGCTCGGCGAGCTCCGCGGATGCCTCGTGGTGCGATGAGCGCGCTTTAAGCTGCGGATTGGAACCGACCGCGTCGTGCAGCAGCGCGGCAGCCCCCACGATCTCCTCGTCAGCCCCTTCAACCGAAGCAATCTTCAGCGCCAGATGATACACACGCTCGATGTGATCAAAACCGTGCACGGGGTCGTACCCAGGATAGAGATGCCGGACGGACACCAGGGTGGGCACGCGGTTAAACCTTTTTCTTTAATGAATCGGCAAAAGCGCGCGCGGCTGTTAAATCAGCTTCATCGGGATGTCCCTGGTTCAAGCCGCCGTCGAATTTTTTAAAGAATGCCCAATCAAGAAAGCCAAGGCAGACAAACTCTCCCAGCAGGAGCGCTCTTTTCCTGGCCAGGACAGACTTGAAGCGCTTGTGCCATTTTTCCTGGCCGCTGGAGCTGGTGGAAAAGAGGAATACTTTCTTATCTTTGAGATCGATGGACCGGGCAAGTTTAAAAAGCTTGGGGCTCAACCCAAAACGGTAGACGCCGGACCCAAGCCCAACCAGATCATAGGAAGAAATGTCCATACGCGGAACACCCCTCTCATCCATATCAAACAGCTCCGCTCCAAGCTGCTCTGCGATGGCGTGGGCAATCTTGCGCGTGTTGCCGTGATGGACGGATGTGAAGAACAGTATGCTTTTCATTTCATTCTCCTGATGGATTTATTCTTGTTGAAACACGATGCTGCCTTTTTTGATCACCGTATCGACCAGGCTGCCGCCAAAACGATAGGCGATCTGTCGGTAATCGGGAACGCTCAGGATGAGCAGGTCTGCCTGCTTGCCAGGGTGCAGCGAACCAACGCGGTCTGCGCGGCGGATGGCAGCTGCAGCGTTGATGGTCACAGCCGCCAGCGCCTCCGCGGGTGTCAAGCGCATATAGCGGCAGGCAAGCGCCTGCACGAACTGCTGGCTTTCGCACCAGGCCGTGCCGGGGTTGAGGTCGGTTGCAAGCGCGAGCAGTCCGCCAGAATCAATGATCACGCGGGCCGGAGTGTACTGCTTTTCTGCCAGCCCGAAGGGCGTGCAGGGCAGCGATACAGCGACCGTCTGGCTGTCGGAGAGAGCCAGGATGTCATCGGTGGAAGTTTTGACCAGGTGGTCAGCCGAAGCAACGCCCAGGTCAACTGCCAGCTGCGTCCCGCCCAGGTTCTCAAACTCGTCCACGTGCACTTTCAGGGGGAAGCCAAGCTCCGCAGCAGCCCGCAGGATGCGGTGGGTCTGCGCCAGGTTGAAAGCACCTTTTTCGCAGAACACATCCACGAAGGGTAAAGGTCGCCCACCTGCGTTGTCCTGCCACCAATCAACCAGTGAAGGCAGCATCTGCGAGCAGATCAGCCGGGTGTATCCATCAGGGTCATCCCTGTGCTCGGGTGCGATGGCATGCGCTGCCAGGAACGTCGGAGCGATCTCCAGCGGACCTGCCTTGTCGAGTTCAAGCAGCACCTGCATCTGGCGCAGTTCAGCCCCCAATTCCAGGCCGTAGCCAGTTTTGGCCTCAGCGGTGGTAGTACCGTGGCGTAAAAGGCTTCTGGCTCGCTGGCTGGTCTGCTCGCGCAGGTCATCCAACCGAGCTCCACGGGTGGCCTTCACACTCGAGGCAATGCCCCCCCCGGCAGCCATGATCTCCATGTA
>CAZCHK010000064.1:0-10086 GCA_964498605.1 uncultured Anaerolineaceae bacterium
TTATGCCCGTTTCCACGTGCGGCAGCAGCGCGTCCTGCTGGGCTTTGTTCCAGCGGTGCACTTCGTCGATGAAGAGGATGGTGCGCCTGCGGTACAGCCTGCGCCGCTCGCGCGCATCGGCAATGATGCTGCGCAGTTCCGCCACACCCGCCAGCACCGCCGAGATGCTGACGAACTCCGCCTGGGTGTGCTGGGCGATCAGCTGGGCCAGGGTGGTCTTGCCTGTGCCGGGGGGGCCGGTGAAGATGATGGATGAGAAAAGCCGGTCGGCCTGGATGGCGCGGCGCAGCAGCTTCCCCTCGCCGACGATGTCCTCCTGGCCGACGAAATCGTCAAAGCTGCGCGGCCGCAGACGGGCAGCCAGCGGCGCTTCACTTTTTAAGCTGTCACTCAGGGCATGATCGAAGAGGTCAGGCATTGAAAAATTGTATCACGAATCATTTAAATAGTACATAAGTTCTATAAGCATGAAACCTACCGGGTACCAGATCTGGTACCCGGTAGGTTCTACTGTATAACATCCAGTGAGGCTGGTACCTGATAATTCAGCGAAGAATCAAAATTGATGGTTATGTCTGAGTTACCACTAACCTCTACATATTTGGCGATGAGTTGTGTGCTGAGGGTGGGGATTGTGGAAGTGTTTCCACCCGCATTGATCTCTCCATCTGGGGCGTAAACCGTCCCCACATAGGAGGATGTTGATGTACCCTGAAGCGTGATTGACCCGTCGCTGTCATAGTAGATCAGCATGCCGCGCATGGCGGGAGGCATGTCACCGGTCGGCGCTGCCAGGTTGACGTTGACCGTACCGGCAACTAGAAAATCACCACCGGACATATAGAGGGTTACATCCGTTCCGACAATTGTGCCGCCGTTGATGTTCACCCCGTCAGAGATGCAGTACAACCCGGGGCTTAAGGTGATCTCCGCGCCGGTATTATGCATGCTGATCGAGTCATACCAGCCGGGATAGAGTATTTCAACGCCATGCACAGACACATCGCCGTAATGATTGGGGAGTGCGCCGCAATCAGGAGGTGGGATGACGAACTCTGGCAGACGGATTGGTGCTTGCACAGGGGGAGGATCAATGTAAGGTGAACCGCTGATTGAAACGGCCGTGTAATAGCGGATGCCTTCTCCAACCGGGTCATCCGCAGTAACAGTCAACGCCGAACCATCGAAATCCATACATGAGTTGGAAAAAATTCCCGCGCCTGTTGTATTAATATCAATATTGCCATTCATCACCATGCCGCCGCTGGAACAGTCAAGCCCTGTTGATGCAAGGGCATAACCCATGCCAATATTTGTGCGAGGATGCACGCGCACCACCGATTCAACCTCGTTGATCATGTCGCCGCCAAAGAAAAGCTGTGCGAAAGATGTCTCTGTTTCGTGATTGAGCAACACTCGAACGTTCAGATAGTTGTCAAAGTATGCGCCGAGATTGATGTGGTGACAGGAAATTTCCACACCCATGATATCGGAAATATCCGAGTCGATGGAAAAGTCATTGCTGGCTGCACGGGCGATGGCTTTGGATTCACCGTAGGCAATTGCTCCCAACACATCCGGGTTGGAGCATAGAAATGTTTCGTAGCGCACACTCTTGTTTTCAAGGTACTCAGCAGCCATGCCGGCACCCGCCAGCGCGGCGGAGTCTGCTGCGTTTTGTGTGAAACGTCTGTCGGAGTAGACCAGCGAGCCATCGATAGCCAGAGCGGTGATGCCCAGCAGCACTACCAACACACCCGATAGGATGACAAGAATCTGACCTTTTGATTTTTCGAGTATTGGGTTCCTATTCAATTCTATCCTCCATTTTTGAGTCGATGAAGATGTATCCGTTTAGCTGAGGCGGTCTGTTTCATAAATAAAAATAACCACCATTCGTTGAACAAGATGGTAAAACTTCTATAAATTAAGACGTAATTATAGAAAAAAGGATACGCTGAATGGAATAAGCGATCGAGGGACGGGTGGAAATAAGTAGATAAAGTAATCTATCGGGCTATGCTATTTAGAACGAGGAAAAAAACCGGGTGCCGTTACGCGGCACCCGAAGGATTCTACTGCATCACGTCCAGCGAAGCGGGGATCTGGTAGTTCTGATCGCTGCCGAAGTTGATGGCGATGTCGGAAGTTCCGCCTACGGAGACTTTTTTACCGATCAACTGCCCGTCGATGGAACCCAAATCGCTGTTGCCACCGGCTTCGATGCTGCCATATGGGGCATAGATGGTACCAGTATAAACAGAGTTGGCATTGCCCTGTGCGTTGACGGAACCAGTTCCAGCGATATACATGAGCATGCCGCGCATGGCAGGCGGGTCATCCCCCATGGGCGCGGTGAGATGCACTTCCACATTACCAGCCACATCGTAAGAACCGCTGCCGGTGAAGTAGAAGGTCACTCCATGACCGGTGAGCGAGCCGTTGTTCATGCCCAAGTTGCCGGTCAGGCAGTACAAACCGGGTTGGAGGACGAAATTTTTTTGGCCATTTCCTCCAATTGAGGTGTATCGACCCGGCAGGTAGGTTCCGCTGGTCGTAGCCGAACCGCGGAAAGGCAGGCTGGCGCAGTCAGGAGCGCCGACGTCATAGACTTTTAAACGATTCGGTGATTGCGTTGGGAATGGATCGATGTAAGGGTGACCGCTAGTTGACATGGTGGAGTAGTAGCGGATACCAGCCCCCAGCGGATCGTCGGCGGTGACAGAAAGGGCAGAGCCGTTGAAATCCATGCAGGAATTGGAGAAGATACCCGCGCCGGTGGTGTGCACATCCACATTGCCGTGTGCTGTAAGTCCCCCAGTGCTGCAGTCATGCCCCAGCGAGGCGATGGCGTTGCCCATACCCAGGTTCGTGCGCGGATGCACGCGCACCACAGATTCGACCTGGTTGACCATGTCACCGCTGTAAAAGAGCTGGGCGAAGGAGGTGCTCGTGTCGGCGGTAAGCTTGACCCGCACATCCAGATACTCGTCATAGAATGATCCCAGGTAGATGTAGTGGCAGGTGATCTCAACGCCCATGTTGTCCGAGATATCGTCGTCCATGATGAAGTTGTTGCTGGCAGCCCGGTCGATGGCTTTGTTTTCGCCGTAGGCGATTGCCCCAAGAACGTCGGTGTTGGAGCAGTTGAATGTCTCGTAGCGAACATTGGAATTTTCCATATACTCGGCGGCCATGCCTGCGCCGGCCAGCGCGGCAGCGTCCGCCGCGTTCTGGGCGTAGCGGCGGTCGGAATAGACCATCGCCCCGTCGATGGCCAGGGCAGTGAAGCCCAGCAGGACCACAAGAACACCCGCCAGGATGACGATGATCTGCCCCCTGGATTTTTGTTTGAAGATTTTTTTGTTCATCATTTACCTCCTAGGGTAAATTGCACGGCGTGCGGATGATGGTGTCATCCACGCTCGCGGTTAACGTGAACGTGTTCCCGCCGATAAAAGGGCCTAAAAATGGCACCGCAAGGGTAAAGTCTGGGTCCGTGATGACCACTTCGATGGTGTTGCCCAGGCAGGCCTGCTGTGGTGTTGCCACGCTGCAGTCCACGCCATCCACGTTGACATCCACCATGATCGATCCCGGGTCGGGCAGGCTGCTGAGCGCGCGCTCCACGATTTGAATACAGAAGGTTGGATAGACTGAGCCGAAGGAGGCGGCTTCCTGGGCGGCATCGCGGTAGGTGATGTACGTGAAGACCGCCCGTCCTACGTCCACCAGGCCGGCAAAGAGGACCAGCAGCACGAGGATGCCCACGGCAAACTCCAGCAGGCTCTGACCGCGCTTGCGGTTGGCGAGATTATGTTTGAAAGCTCGCGGTTTCATCATGCTTCCTCGCTAATGCTGTCCGGTGTTGAGCGGACAGAAATTGTCAAAATAAAGCGTCACGGTACGCTTCATGTGTTTGTTGCCAGTGAAGACGAATTTTAGCTGCTCTGTCCCTGTGATGCCCAGGTCCGCCCCTGGTTCAAACGAGGTGGTCGTGAAGATGGACGTGGGCGGGAAGTTACCCTGCCATATTAAATCGCCACCAAGGTAGATTTCAATCAGGTTGTCCTTGCTCCAGGTCAGAGACAACCGCGTGATATAGATCGTCCTGTCGACCTGATTGGTGAGGTTGAAGTAGTAGGTGTTTCCGGAATCCGTGAAACCGCTGGCGGAGATCTTGGAGCAGTCCAGGGTGGTCGTGGGCGTGTTGGTGGGTGTGGCGGTGTTGGTGGGCGTGCCGGTATCCGTCGGGGTGGATGTATCGGTGGGCGTAGCAGTATCCGTAGGTGTTTGCGTGATTGTGGGCGTCTCCGTGATGGTCGGGGTTTCCGTGATGGTTGGCACAAGGGTTTCGGTAGCGGTTTGGGTGATCGTGGCGGTGTTGGTGGGCGTACTGGTATCGGTGGGCGTGGGTGTGATGGTGGCGGTCATGAAAACGGTTTCGGTGGGGGTGTGGGTCGGCTTGGGAGTGGGTGTGTGCGGCGGGGTGCCCATCACCTCCACGTCGCGGATCACCGTGCGTGCTTCACGCGCTACCACGGGAATGTTGGTGAATTCCACCAGCCCGACGATGGGGGCGTATTCGCCGGTCACCACGACAACCACGCGGTCCCCAAGGGCCACATCGGTGTACGGGCACTGCGGCAGAGCGCTCCAGGTGCGGTCGTCATCCGGTCCATGGTCGTAGCGGATCTCGACGTCATCCGCCTGCACGCCGGCGACCAGGCCGTGCTGCACAGCGGCGGCCTTGATGCCGGTGCAGTCCATGTAGCGCGGAACACCGCCCACCATGCCGATGGTCGAGCCGTAACGGGCCGCCTCCCGGCTGGCGGTGTAGACACCGGTGTAGGTCATGACGATGCGTGCCCCTTCGATGATGCCGAAGACCAGCACCAGGAAAAGCGGCAGAACCAGGGCGAACTCAAGCATACCCTGGGCAGTTTTTTTGCGGATAACGGAACGGA
Source organism: uncultured Anaerolineaceae bacterium (assembly GCA_964498605.1). Lineage (GTDB taxonomy): Bacteria > Chloroflexota > Anaerolineae > Anaerolineales > Anaerolineaceae > JBGQAS01. Next base: position 4,968 of record CAZCHK010000064.1, read on the forward strand.
TTCCTTTGAATATGGTCACGCTTTTCCTCCTGAAATGGACGCACGTGCAAGCGCGCCTGCTGCATTTCCAGTATAGTCAATCTTCGACTGAATTGTAATCCGTAGAAGTACTTATACCATTAATCATTTTTAAGCGCCGCCGGGATCAAACCCTCCTGGATGGCGTAACGCACCAGGTCAGCGGGGGTCTTGAGGTCCAGCTTGTGCAGCAAGTGGGCGCGGTGGATCTCCACGGTGCGCGGGCTGATCCTGAGCAGCACGGCCACTTCCGCGCTGGACCTGCCTTCCGCCACAAGCTGCAGGACCTGGCGCTCGCGCGGGGTGAGCTGGGCGGAGGAACGACTCTGACTGGAACGCAGTTTTTCCTGGTATTCGGCGATCATTTCCCCGTTGAACGGCTCGCTCAGGTATACTCTCCCTTTCAGCACGTCGCGGATGGCCTGCACCAGGTCAGTTGCGGTGGCGTCTTTTAACACGAATCCACGCGCCCCGGATTGCATGGCATCCGCCACGTACGCCAGGTTCGAGTACATCGACAGGATGATCACGTTCGTCAACCCGGCCACCCTGCGCGTGACCTGCAGTCCGTTCGTGCCGGGCATGAGGATGTCCAGGATGGCGATATCCGGCTGAAGCGCAGTGATGCCTTCCAGCGCCTGATCGCCGTCACTGGCTTCACCGATGATCTCAAAGTCCTTTTCTCCCTCCAGCAGTGAGCGCAGCCCCTGGCGCAGAATGGCATGGTCATCGGCCAGGAAGATCCTAACGCTCATGTCCCCTCCTTTCAAGAACGCCTTTGATGGGGAGCTCCGCGGTGATGCGCGTGCCTTTGCGCGGCGAGGAATCCAGGCTGAACTTGCCTCCCCGCATCAACACGCGCTCGCGCATTCCGGAGATACCCGCGCTCATTTCTGATGCGGTTTCCCCAGCCGTGTCGAATCCTTTGCCCATGTCGCTGATGTCCAGCGTAAGCTTGCTGCGGTTGGCATCGACTTTCACTTCGCAGACCCTGACATCGGCATGCCGGGCGATGTTGGTCAGGCTTTCCTGCACCAGGCGGAAGGCGGTGATCTCCAGTTCGGACGGGAAGCGCCTGCCTTCCAATCCGCTGTGCGCGAGATTCACCTGAATGCCGGCCTGCTTGGTGAACAGTTCGCAGAACCACACCAGCGTGGGCAGCAGACCCAGATCGTCCAGCATGGCAGGACGCAGCTGCAGAGACAGCTCCCGCACGCGCCCGATCAACCCGTCCAGGATCAACCGTGCCTCGTCAGTTTTTTTGGCGGTCAGATTGCTTTTTCCGGAAGCCAGCTGCAGCTTGAGCGCTGTCAGCGCCTGCCCAATCTCGTCGTGCAGCTCCATGGCGATGGAGCGGCGCTCTTCTTCCTGCACTTCCACCAGGCGGTGGCTGAGCTCTTCCAGCAGCTTGCGCCCCTGGCGCACCTGCTCGTAGGATCTGCCCAGTTCATGCTGCGTGGCTTCCAGCTTGTCGAGCATGATATTGATATTCCCGCCCAGGCGCGCGATTTCGTCCCTGCCGCTGCTGCCCACACGGCGCAGCGCGCCGCTCTGATCCGCGATTGCCTGCACATCTTTGTTCAGCTGGGAAAGCCGGCGGATGATGAACCAGCGGATGAACAGCAGCGTCATGATGGCAAAGATGACCGCTGAAGCGGTCAGGGCGATGGTGAGGATATTCAACACCGAGCCCCCGCTGTTGTAAAGCAGCCGGCCGCTGCTTACCTGCAGCGCGTACGCCATTTCGCCATCCAACCCTTCAAGAGGCAGGTAGCTTTCCATCTGCTCGCTTGTACGCGCCAGGATATAAGGCTGGTCTCCGGCGCCGACATGACCGCACAGGGATGCCTGGTCTGATACCTGGACGGGGCTGCGGCAATCGATCAGGCGCAGCGCGGTCAGGTTTGCCGTTGAAAGTTCATCCAGCGCACCACCGTCCAGGCGGCGCGCCAGAAGGATGGCGTATTCGTCATTCAAAGGGCCGAAGACCGCCAGGAAGGCTGTATTGTCCATTCGCAACATGCCCCAAGACGTGTAGGCTGTCGGAAGACCGCTTAACTGTTCTTCGATCGTTGTGATTTGTTCCGGCGAGGCGAGGATGGACTCCTCTGCGCCGGAGGGCAGGATCCTGCCGCGGAAAGTGCTGGTAGCAAGTTGAAAGCGTCCGATGATGTGCGCGTTGTGGGTAACCAGAAGCGCGTTACTGTTTTCAGCCAGCGGGACGAAATCTTCGGGAAGCGACGCGGCAGCACGGTCGAGCTCGTCCAGAGCGGCGCTCAGGACGGTTTTGCCGCGCAGGGCTGACTGGCGCGCGGCAGCTTCTTCCTGCTCCTGGAAGTAAGACGGCAGCAGCGAGTTCAGGCTGCCCAGCAGCACCACGATCAGCCCCAGAAAGGTGATGGCGATGATGAAAAAGGTGGACCAGCGCAGGGAAAACCATTTCATTAACTGCATTATCGCATAAAAATTGCATCCGAATATTGGTTGATAGAGAAACCAAATAGACCTATACTGAAAGGTGATAGAGGTGCGGCATGAATTTTCTTCAATTTCTCCTTGCACTGCTGAGACGCCTGTTTGGTCGGAGCACCGCGGAAGTTGATCCCGAGACTGCGGCGGACAGTGTTGCAGGTCCCGAAGAGGAAATCATGGGTGAAACACCCGCTTCGATGATGGTCGAGGAGGGTCCCATGGAGATCCAGCCTGGGGAACGCTCTGAGGAGGTCGATGTCGAGATTGTGCCGATCGAGGATCAGATCGTCGCGCCAACCCACCCCAGGGTACTGGCGGTCATCTTTGACCCCAAGGTGCCTGGCCAGGGAAACCAGCCGCTGACGGAGGTGATGGGCTGGAACGACCCGGTCACGCTGCTGCACAACCTGGCCGATGACCTGCGCCAGGTCAGTTATGGTTACGCCGATTACAACCTGGTTGACCAGGTACGCGCGGATTTCTTTCCACCAAAAAAGGATGGTTTTCAGTACGACGCGGACGAGTTCATTACGCACATCCGCACACGGACAGGATTTCATCAGCCCGACGCGGTCGATTATCACGCCATCCTGCACCAGTTCAGCCTGATCGAGAAAGTCCGTTCCGGGCAGATTGACGAGGTGTGGCTGATCGCCCCCCCGTATTCCGGGCTGTACGAATCCACCATGGCAGGGACGGGCGCGTTCTTCTGCAACGCACCCGTTCTGACCGGCACACAGGATTGTCCGCGCCGTTTCGTCATCATGGGGTTCAATTTCGAGCGCGGACTGGGAGAGATGCTCGAGGCATACGGGCACCGCGCCGAGAGCATCCTGCAGCAGCTCTACCGCAACCGCTCCGGTGAGGTAAATTTATGGGAGCGCTACACGCGGGTTGAGCGCACCCATCCCGGAGGAGCGGAGGTGGGCACGATCCATTACGCTCCCAACAGCCTGCGCGACTATGAATGGGGCAGGCATGCGCCTGTCCTGTGCGGCGCTGAACGCTGGATGCGTTTTCCGAACCTGGAGGGGCAGCCCACCATGATGGACTGCAGCGAATGGGGCGGAGGAGACAACCGCGCCCACAAGTTCTGGTGGCTCAGCCACCTGCCGCATGTCGGAGGGCAAACGGGCGGCATTGCCAACAACTGGTGGAAGTATCTTGTCGACGTCAACAAGGTGAAGTAGACAAACCGGAGGTGTTTAAGGACTGACCCACTCCGCGGTGAAATTTCCGCTGCAGACCGGGGGAACCAGCGTGGTCGAGGAAGGTTTGGTTCCCCGGTAGTGGTATTTGCCACTCAGTGTCGTGGCTGACGTGAAGCGGATGTCGAGGGACAGCTGGGCGACTGGATGGCGCCCCGTGTTTTCAATCTCCATTCCCAGCCAGAATGGCCCCACGCTGAAATCTGAAGCGGTGATGGGAAAATCCACGCTTTGATCCGAAGGCGGCGGCGGGTTGCGATCGAAGTTGTTATCCCTGGTTGTGAAGACTGTTCCTGGTGTGAAAGCTTGAAAATGGCCATAGGCTTCATAAATCCCGCAGCGCATTTCGCAAGGATAATCGAATGCGCCGATCACGATGCGCTGGTCCTGGGTGATTTCAAGCGTAAAATCACAGAATTTTGCCGATGCCTGCCATTGCCCTGTACTTGGGATTCCGGAATATGTTTGCACCTGGCAGGATACAGCCATGCACAGAATGATACTCACCAGACTGGCAGAAATCACTTTGATCATCCGACCTCCTCATCAAGACAATGATCGCCGGTGGCACATGACATCTTTCTTGTATAGTAGCATGCCGGATGGAGTTATTCAAGCCATGATGGATCGTTTCGAAGGATCCCGCGGGAAAACGAACAGGGCTGATGATCTAATGAAACAGGTGCTCTGACCATGCGGGAAGCGCCTCCGCGCCTGGCTGCTCATTGCGAAAGCCGACCCAAAAAATTATCTGCCACACAGGGTACAATAGATGTTTCATGGAAGAAATCAAGCATTACCACGAGGAGACAACATGATCCCTATCGACAGCGTGTCCGCGGAAAGCAGTCCTTCAAAGAAAGACTCGTTCGCAGATTGGATCATAAGGCTGATCAAGGGGATCCTTGTCGGCGTTGGATTCATCACCCCTGGCCTGTCCGGAGGAGTTCTCGCAGTCGTACTGGGACTTTACGAACCCTTGATGAAATTCCTGGGTAACATCACCAGGAAGTTTGGCCGCAATTTCCTCTTTTTCCTGCCCGTGGGCATCGGTTTGGGGGTAGGCGTGGTGATTTTCTCGCTTCTGGTCAATTACGGGCTGGAAGCCTACTACGACGAGGTGGTCTGGCTGTTTGTCGGTTTCATCGCCGGTACGTTTCCAGCACTGTTCAAGACAGCCGGAAAACAAGGCAGGCGATTCTACCACTGGGTTCTCCTGGCTCTCGTGGCGGTGGGGATGTTCTTTCTCATGCGCGGGATGCAATCCATACAGAACATCACTCTGGCACCCAGCTTTTTTGCCTGGCTCTTGAGCGGCGCGCTGATCGCCCTGGGGGTGCTGGTGCCGGGAATGAGCCCTTCCAACTTCCTGCTTTATCTTGGACTCTACCAGCCCATGACTGATGGCATCAGCCGGCTGG
>CAZCHK010000065.1:0-4984 GCA_964498605.1 uncultured Anaerolineaceae bacterium
TATAGATCTTGTGGACACTAAACTCGCTTGCTGAGGATCCTACGACTCTTTTGCAGAAGTACTTTAATATCGTGCTGTTGGAAATCTGGTACCGCTCGATCAAATCCCTGAACAGCATCGCGTTAAAATATTCCTGCAGGATTTTTTGACGCAAGGTGTTCTCCATGCGGATCAACTCGGGGAATCCGCCCTGATGCATGAAGCGCTCAAAAAGATTGACCAGGACAGCCCTGTCCGCGCTGCTGTGAGGTTTCAGCCCCTGTGACTGAACCCGGGCGAATTCAGAAAATGAAAGCGGGTAGACCTCAAAAGTGAATGCACGTCCACGCAGGGAGGTGGCAATTTCCCGGGAAAGCAGCCTGGCATTTGAACCTGTGATGAACACATGCGGGCTGATCGAATCGTGCAACCGGGTAACGAATTTTTCCCAACCGGGTGCCTCTTGGATCTCATCAAAGAAAAAGTAACATTCAGGCAGCCTCAGAGCGGGGTACAGCTCCTGATACGCCTGAAGAATAAGATCCAATTCGGGGGGCGTGAGCTTCAGGCGTTCGTCCTCGAAATTGAAATAGAGTATTTTCTCATTGGACACGCCTTTTCTTCGCAAGTGGTTCATCAGGTTGAAGAGGTGATAGGTCTTCCCGCTGCGCCTGACGCCGGTCAGGGTGATGACCTTGCCGCTATCTGCCGGGATATTGAGTGTCCGCGGCCAAACCTCGGGAAGCGCTTTTTGGTGGCTGTCAGCGATCATTGTTTTGAGCAATTCTTTACTGTTCATAAGGAAATTATATTACAATCATATCCTTATTTCAAGGAAAAATGACGCGTGTTTCTTTTCCACAAATACTGCTTCACAGATTAAATTTTGGGGATTCTGTCAGTGAACAATCTGGGTGAGTAGTGGGTTGAAAAATGCGCCGCGGCGCGCATAACTTTGCAGAACCGGATTCTTTTAAATGCGGCCTGGTTGTCATCAAGGCATACCCGCGGACTCTTTTCTGTGTACTCTTGTGATTTTGATCAGTCCCTGGGAGCAGCGTCACATGCATCCACGCAGCGGAAAATGAACCTGACCGTAACCCAGGCTACCAGGATGTATGGTTCAATGCGAATATCACATGCGCTCCGTTACAATCATCACTCTTCGGGATTGAGTTGGTGCAATATAATCTCCGATGCAAAGTTTCAACACTGTCATCCAACAGGGGAACCAAACATCATAGAAAAGGTGAAACATGAATAAAGCCCCACTTGTTCTTCTTGGCCTGCTTTTGGCAGGCTCGATCGTCCTATCCGCCTGCAGCCAGGCACCCGCGGTCGTTTCCGATCCCTACACGCCAGGCGCGCCTGGTACCCAGGATGAGGCGAGTCAACCACAGCCCACGCTGGAACCCACCCCGCAGCCGGTCCTGCCGTGCAGCATCGTTTTCGACAGCGACCGCGACGGCAACCTGGAGATTTACTCCATGGACCCGGAGGGCGGCAGCCAGGTGAACCTCACCAATCATCCCGCGGACGACACCGACCCGGTCTGGTCGCCCGACGGTGCACAGATCGCCTTCGTCTCCAACCGTGAGACTGAGGAAGGCAGCGGCTTCAATATCTATGTGATGTCTGCCGACGGCAGCGATGTCTCCCAGGTCTCGCGTGACGGCGATGGTCACTACCCCGATTGGTCGCCGCAGGGAGACCGGATCGTCTACAGCAGCTGGGGCGATATCTTCTTCATCAATCTGGATGATGGAAACGCGGTCAACCTGACCAACAGCCCCGAGCAGGACCAGCAGCCCAAGTTTTCACCCGACGGGCAGCGCATTGCCTGGCTGTCCGGTGAAGCACCCAACCGCCAGGTTTTCAGCATGAACCTCGACGGCAGCGGTGTGTTTCAGGTCACCCGCGGCGGAAGCGTGGAAGGCGTCGAATGGACGGTTGACGGGCGGCTCTTTGCCCACTGGAACCAGCCAGACGGCATCTGCTTCAACTGCGTGGTGAGCGCGGACGGCAGTGAGGTGATCGACGCCGGCGGCAAGGGCACCATCCAGCAGTTCCTGCCTTTCTGGACGACGGACGGCGAGCGCGTGGAAATGGCTTCGGCCGATTTCACCGGCTCGGGCCGGGACGATATCATCCTGATCGGGGAGATCTTCCCCGATATCTTCAAGTACCTGACCAGCGACGCCGGGCACAACCGCCACCCGGATACACCCGCCCGCTGCGGTCCCTATCACGGCGCCGATCCGGATGCTGTTGGAACCAGCCTTTCTATGGACGACTCCTCTGAAAGCGTACAGGAGGGGAAGCTGGTGATCGGATACACGGGGTCGATCGATCCGCTGAGTCAAAACGGTTATGACGTGGCCTGCGCGGAGCTCGATGTCGTTTGCGTCCGCGGAGAAAGCGTTGCCGATCTGGCCGAGCAGGGCGTGGACGCCATCGTGAATTCCTCCAACCGCTGGGATGTGTATGGTTCCGGCCCGCAGGTGCACGACGCGGTCAGCAGGGGCATCCCGGTCTTCATGCTGAACGCGGTCAATCCGGAGCAGGGTGTTTACAACCTGTCTGGTGAAGAGGAGGCCATCAGCGTCGCACTGACCTGGATGTTCGAACAAATGGGCAAGGAGGGCGATTTCATATACTACAACTTTGGCAACAGTGATTACGTTCAAAACATGATTGACGCCCTTCTCAAGGACTACCCGGGGATCACCTCCACCGAGATCGAAGTAAGCTTCGATCAAAATCCCTTCACCTCTGGAGAGATTCAATCCAGGATCGCTGCCAACCCGAACCTGGGTGCCATCTGGTCAAGCAACCCTTCGACCGACCTCTTCTGGGCCGCGGTGGATCAAGCCAACAGCCACATCCCGCTGATGGAATGCCCGGCGCGCGAAGACGTGCTCACCGCCTGGAAGGGTGAACTGGATGCCGGTTCAGCGCTGCAGTGTGTTTCACTCGTCCGACCCGGCGGCACAGCTTATGAGGGTGTTTATGTGGCTTACTACTACCTGAACGGCTACGAATTCAACTCAGACAACCTCACCGGCGAAAGGCGCAATACCCTGCGCTATGTCATGCCCCAGATCACCAACCAGACCCTGCCCGAATGGCTGGACAAACTGGATTCATTCATCGTGGGTGGAGACAGCCAGCTGCAGCTCCCTCCCATGGACCCGCAGCAGATCCTGCAGACCTGGTTCATTCAATAACCGATAATAAAAAAAACATCATCCGAAGCGGTTTTCAACGATTCGGATGATGTTTTTTTTTTACCCCAGGATGACCAATCTTCCAAATCAGTCCATTATTCTCGCGCCATCACAACCTTTTCAATCGCAACCGGGTTTACCACCACGATACTCGTACGGTAAAGCGCGGAGGCAGGATGTCATTCGAGCTGGCATGCTAGAACCCAGGATGAGCTGCTGGATATGTTAGCGCAGGTCGACACAAAATAGTAAAATGCCCAGTTTTGGATTGGGAATGGCCATGGCGGTTTTCAGGGCATTGGCGATATCCGCTTTTTTATAGCCAAATCCTTCGAGGTATTTGATGATGGCCTGGTTTACCATTGGCATGTTGACATCAAACGAGGATGTGGTTGCCTTGGCATCGGGAGCGTTCCAGACATGCGGTTTGACGAATTTCACGCTTTCGTTCTGACTGATGGAGAAACGGCTCCGGACAGTGTTGATGGCATGCTCTTCGGACATGTAGGACGCAGTGTTTGAGAACATCGCCATGGCCTGAACTCTTTCGCGATCGTAGCAGGCAAAGACCCACATGGCTTTCTCGTTCTTTGCATTGTCTTTTTTCATGATTTATTCCTCCAATAATCATTGTATATCTCAATACCTCCCCGTACGCTGTTTTTTTGCGAGTGTCTGATGCACAGCCTGATCGCGAGGATCCGTGGCTTCATGACCTGGACGGGTTTCTCATCAACTACCACAGGGGACGGTGATGCCTAAAAATAATCTTCTGAACTCCCGGATGATCTGGAGTATTATTGCCTAATGCTCCAACACAGTTATATCAACCCTGTCAGCTTCCGCGCGCAGCTCACCCCTGCCACCGATCGGGAAGGTGAACTGGGGAGTTGTGTGACCAAAATCAGCGTCGATGACCACGGGGATCTCATGCAGCTCTCTCTTGGTGCGAAGGATGTGCTCTAACTTTTCCTGCGACATGTGCGATTCCCTCTGGAAGCGCCCGATCACGATGCCCCTGACTGCGCCGAACCCCGGCTGATGGATCAATGACTGCAGGTCCCTGTCAAAGGTCTGCACCTGCGATTCATAGTCATCCTCGATGAAAAGAATGCTCCGGGCGAGCGGGGGCATGTACTCACTTCCCTGCAGCAGGTTCAGCGTGCAGAGATTTCCCCCCACGATCCTTCCCTGGCAGAAGCCCTGGTTGACCACGACATAACCGGCGTTGGGTTCAAACCTGCGCTTCTCCTGATCGGCGTACCACGCATCATCGCTCCACTCACCAGACGGGGTAAGTTTGTAAGGTCCTTCTTCGAACAGGCATTTTGTGAAGAATTCCATGGTGTATTCCAGACCCCGCTTCATGCCAAAGGTCGAGAAATGCGGGCCGCAGTAGGTGACCAGCCCGGTCCTGGCCAGGATGGCGCTAGAAAGCGCGGTGATATCGGAATAACCGCACAGGATTTTCGGATTGGCTGCGATCAGATCGTAATCCAGGTAGGACAGGAGCTGGTTGCTGTTGTATCCGCCGATGGAGGTTAAAATCCCCTTGACATGTGGGTCCAGGAAAGCAGCGTGCACATCTTCGACTCTGGATGCGATGGAGGAGGATGAAAACAGGTCGCTTTCCTCGGCATTCCTGCTGAAACTGACCCTGAGGTTCATCCTTTCCAGATTCGCCAGGGCGATCGCCCTGACTTCCGCCGAAATATAGGCAAGCGAGGTTGCCGGGGCGATCACCCGGATTTCATCGCCATCGCGCAGCTTGTTTGGAA
>CAZCHK010000065.1:5084-9713 GCA_964498605.1 uncultured Anaerolineaceae bacterium
TTGGCGTCAAGCGCGGCGATCTCTTCTTCGGTCCTGTCTCCGTAGATGGCGAAAATACCGGGGCTGAATTCAACCGGCTGACCGCTGGATTTATCGACGAAAATGCCCTTGATCTCACCCGGGGTCATGTCCGATCCACCTGGGCCGCAGGCGGCCAGCGCCAGAAGGGCAAGCCCGGAGATGACCATACAAACAGCGAGTATTTTTCTCTTCATTATTTACCTCCTCCGATACGATATCACGTAAGAAGATTATACATAAGGAACACGGCCCTGAATTCAAATATATTCGGGATGATCCATCAGGAGGAAGATTGATAATGAGTGGTAACCTATTGAAAAAACCCTGACAAGGACCTGCCCGATCCAAGAAACCTTTTTCCTGATACCACTGTGGCTCGTCCCGGCAGGCCGGAATTCACCCCATGTCACAAAAGCCATCCACGCTGATCGATCAGCGCTCGCAGTGGATGCGCTTGTCCGTCCAGCCTGGCAGCGTGGGGTGGTGCGCCACCTTGTCCAGCGGTCCCCAGTAGATGCCGTGGCAGCCGTAGCGGGAGGCCTCCCAGTCGCTCATCCGCGGCGCTGCGCTCTGGTTGCCCTCCTCGATCAGGCTGCCCACCAGGTCCAGCCCTTCCACCAGGTAGTTGATGTGCGCGCCGGACACATAATTGTCTGTAAAAAGGTAAGTAGATCCAACTTGGGCAATCGAAGCCCATAACTGGCAGGGTTCTCCCCGCTGGCAGATAGTTCCGCCAGGAGGCGCGGGTTCCAGCGAGCAGCCGGGGTTTCCTATCGCCGGGGTGACCTGCTCACCCTGGCAGGCGCCTCCCCACATGTGCGTTCCGATATTGATCCCCACGTGCAGGTTGCCGCAGCGTTCGTCACCCAGGCTGACCACCGTGTTGCAGGTCACCTGTCCGAAGGAGATATCGCCAAAACCCCACGGGTGGATGGCGATCCCGGCGAACGCCCCGTAATTGCCGGGGGATACCCGGATCGTGTTCCCACGGATGACCGTGAAGCGCCCGCCAAAAAAGACGATGCCGACATCGGACGGGTCGATGACCGTGTTGTTCATCACCAGGTGCCCGGGACCATCAAAGGTGATGCCGTCAGACCAGTCGCCATATTCAAAGGTCTCATCCGTGTCCGCGCAGCCAGGGGCATGCACATGGTCACCTGCGGTCTCAATCATGTTGTCAATGATCACGCTGCCCGCTCCGCCCAACCCTAACGCCGTACCGCATTCGGTGTTGGTGATGTGCACGTTCCGGATCAGATGCCCCGATGTCCAGCGCGCCGGGTGCGCCAGGTAATCCTGCGAGGCATCGTTCCAGTCCGTCGCACCAGCCAGGTCGAGCGTACCCGGCCTGCACCACGAATCATCCACAAGTGAACATTCGGGACGCCAGGAACCCCAGTTGTCATCCACCCCGTTGGCTATGCCGTCCTCCCCCATGCAGGTGCGTTCCGCGCGGTTGCCGTCCAGGTGCAGATCGGTGACCGTCATGTAATCCATGCCGCCCGGGTCAGCCAGGCGCGAGCGGGCGAAGAGTTTCAGGACAAAGCCCTTCAGATCGGCGGTCGCCTTCAAAAGCGCGGGGTTGGAGGGGTCGGTGGATGTGAACGTGAGATAGGCGCGCGAGCTATTCTCATTCATGAAGATGGTGCGGTCGATCAGGTAGCCTGTGTAGGCGGGTGAGTTCTCACCAGACGTGAACAGGATGATGTCACCGGTCTTTGCTGAATTGACGCACTTCTGGATGGCAGTGCTGTCGGGCAGATCATCATAGGGGTTGGCGCCGCAGTCGTCCACGTTGATCAACGCGGGAACCGGCAGGGTTGTCAGCGTCACTCTTCGGATGGTCTCCGCTCCATCCGATCTGTCATCGATGCGCAGATCGGCGCCGTTATCGCGGTTGCCAAAGTAAACGTCCTTGAAGACGAAGGTTGCCGTCAGGTATTCCCCGCTGCCGGTCTTGACCACCGGGCGGCTCTCAAGGAAGCGCCCGTCGCCAAAGGGACCGCCGCTGGTGCCATCGTACTGGAGCGTGAACGTGTCCACTCCTTCATCGAGGTATTCGATGTCGACGCGCACACCGGGTGTGGGCCAGCCTTCCAGCATGGCGCTGTCATCCACGTTGAACTGCATGAAGGAATCCGCCACCGTGTTGCCATCTGCTGCTGCAAGGGCGCTTCCGTTGCCGGTCCTGCGAGCGCCGTCCACGACCAGCGTATCCACGTCACCCCCGGAATCCAGCGCAAGGAAGCGGCTGCTGGTTTCCATACCCGGTCGAATACTCAGCACTGACATGGCCGGGAGCGCGGGGATAACGATGGAAGAAGCGGTCGCTTCGGGTGTCAAGGATGTTTGGCTGAAAAGCGCGCTCCCGCAGGAGACCGCAGCGACGGAAAGTAGCATGATGCCGATATGGAACGATCTGTACATGGTATCACCTCCTTGTGCATGATCACAGTTTGTGAAAACCCGATGAAGATTATTCATCCATTGGATACATACAGGCACTAGAATTATAATCCGGACCCGATGCCGGGTTCATCGCAGATGGTGGTGTTTTGGGGGCATAAGCCTGTTCACCGTATGCTGTACACCGAGCAAAGCGGTTCTCCTCTGCGTTTTATGTGGCAGCGCCGGATGAGTTCCATTACATGGTCGCTATCCACCAGGCGTTTGTTTCCGTACTGCCGGGTTTAAACTACATCCTCGGGATAAGTGGAGACATTGGTTAAAGGGTATGGATGCATTGATCTGAATGTTGATATTAATACTAATTACGATTTTAATAAACATGATTAGTAAAAATCACGTATCGTTTGCCAAACAAGTCGACGGAGGTGGTGATGTTCATCGATCAAACCACCGAGTAAGAACATTTCGATCATCTTCACGGCTCAGAACGGGCTTAGTTGTTTTTCTGTACGACCAGCAACGAGTGGGGAAAACCGTACTGCTGCGTGCTTTTTGCCTTGACAAGCTGCATATCTTCTTTATCGCCACCCTTTGCAGCGATGCTGAGCAGCTGGCAACTTTTTTCGCAGCAAAGCTATGGATTTTCGCATGCTAAGAATATCAAGGTCATGTTTGATCATCGTTCGATATCATTTACGATTACTTTATTTTCTTGAGAGTTACGGTTGTTTGCTAAAGCCAGACTATCACTTCCATATCGCTAAAATAAAGGATCGCACTTGCGGCAGCAAATCTTTAACCGAAGGCGCATCCGGTACGAAGGGTAAAAGTTGCTGCGCCCATTCTGCGCTGGCAACAGCAAATAGATCCTCAGGGACAAAATCATTCGGAGATGTGTATGTGACACCTCGGATAGCACATTTCTGATCCAGGAGAGCTATCAAGTCAGGCGATTTTAGACCGGGAATTTGTAACAATTTCCACAAATCATAGTAATCACGACAGACCCGGCTGGCACCCCAACCGCGTTCCTGAAAGCGTGCTTTGCTCTGTAATAGTGCCCGTAATTTCTCCACTGTGATTTCTAACAGAGAATAGACCGGTATGCTCACATCCATGTCTTCTGCAAAGCTGTGCAGAATCGGGCGAATTTCCACATTCGTTAGAATGGGTTCGTCCACTGTGATCTCCACCTTGAGCCGGCATAACGGCTGTCGCTGCTCCGGGAACTGTACCCGCACCAGGTATGCATTTTGATCGCCCGGATGAGGTTGTTTCAACACAAGCGGTTCCAGCTCAACCTGAAACGGTCCACGTTCATTTAGCATTTTCCCCATGGAGTGAGCGACAGTTTCCATCAGCGAGTCGATTTTCTTAATAGGTCCCATCACTCGCGTAGAATAATCCAGGTCTTCCGAAAAGCGATAATCCGCAAAATAAACCTTCTTTAATGCTGTACCGCCTTTCAGCACCAGGTTATCGTTCAGACCATACGTGGAACCCATCGCAGCCAGAAGGTAACCTAATGCATAGTCCTTTTCCACGATGTATTGCTGAACTTTCGTTTGTTGGGTGACCGAGCGGATTAACTGAGCAACGTTTGGCATTTAAGACCTTTTTAGATTTTCAGATACATGCCACCGTGAATTCTTGATTGTCTTTGTTTCTTCAAGGCCAGGATCCAATAGATAATACCGTTTTACTGGATAGGCTCGTAAATGTTCGAGGCTGCTGCCGCTGTAGCCAAGATTTTCAAGTGACCACCCCAGGCGCTTGATGACTGAACCCACATCGTACTTTACGGCATATTCCACCAATTGATCCACATTGATCTGGTGAATGGCGTTTTCCAGGATTTCAATTGCCGCAGAGAAACCGCCGAAGATATCTGGACGGGCGATTAAATCCAAAGCGGTACGTTCACGATCTGTAATATTCACCTGTTGCCATGAGTTCACCCACAATTTCTGGAATCCCCAAAAGAGGTTGGGCGTAACATGGATAAATTCAAAATCATATCCTGAAACTGTCCACACAGCTCGGCCTCTCGGACTGCGTGCCTTTCCAAGTCGCATTTCAGGTGTAATCACCTTCTTTGGGGTTGTTGCCTGTACCATCATCGGATTCTGCGTTGTAAAGCCATGATGCGAGCAAGCCGACCAGTGGCTGATTGCCATAGGCTGAATTAATGCTGCG
>CAZCHK010000066.1:0-2394 GCA_964498605.1 uncultured Anaerolineaceae bacterium
GCAGATTCCTGGCGGCACCGATCCTGCCACCCAGGTGTAAGTACTTCAAGGTATCTACCACGAACAGAACACCGATGTGGTCATAGGCGATTTCAGCGATCGCTTTGCACTGCGCCAGCGTGTTACCCGCTTTGGCGGCACGGGCCGCGGTGATCACCATCAGGCCAAGCGCCATGGCGATCAGCTTGGTGTCCATGACCTCGACGGGTTCACCCGCGTATACTTTTTGTGCCGCATAAGCGCTCTTGATGGAAGCGGAAACCGCCGAGGAGACCGGAAGGATTAACAGCTCTTTTCCGTAGCTGCGGGCTTTTCTGACCGCCTCGGAGTAATCATGCACGCTGGACGGGCTGGTTGCCGGAACCTCGTTTGCGGCCGCCAGCTGCTTGTAAAATTCTGCGCTGCTGATGTCGATGCCATCCCGAAATACTTTTCCCTGCCAGTTCAGTTTCATTGGCACGACAATTATGTCTAATTCCTCGACGATTTGGCTTGGAATATTAGCACTGGAATCCGTGATGATCTGTACCTGTCCCATGATAGGTTCTCCTGGTTGTTCAATAATTGCCGGGGAAGCAAGCTCACCTGAAGTATTCAGTTAGCACACTGATCAAAAATTGGATGATACCTGCATGTACCCGCGCGTTGATGCGCATCCATTTCGTCCCCGTTTACTTCTGGGAGCCAGCTTACCTGCGATTCAAGATTGTATCATCTGGCGGAATCAATTTGATTGGCTTATCGAAATTGTTAAGCGCGGGTGTGTCCACATATGAAACAACCCGGCTGTCAGCCGGGTTGGGTCCTGGTATTGAAGTGACTACATACCCGCCATCCAGGCGATCGAGATCGTGCCTGGTCCGACGTGCGCCCCGACGACCGGGCTGACCTCTGACAGGATCGCCTCCTCGGCGTTCAGGTCAGTTTTTAACTTTTCCAGCAGCTGTGCGGCGAGCTCCTGCTCGAGAGCGTGAAAAACGGATACACGCACGGGTTTCTGGTCACCGATGGCTTCTTTGACCATATCCACCATGTGCTCGACGGCTTTTTTCCGCGTGATGGATGAGGCTGCTGCCTCGATCGCGCCATGCCGAATGGTCAGAATGGGTTTGATCTTCAGCGCCGCGCCGAGCAGGCGCTTGGCTCCGCCGATACGGCCGCCTTTGTGCAGGTATTTGAGCGTGTCCACGACAAAATACACGCCGATGTGGTTGTACGCCATCTCAGCCACGGCTTTGCACTCCGCCAGGCTCTTGCCAGCCTTGGCCGCCCGGGCTGCTGCCAGGACCATGAAGCTGAGCGCCATGGAAACCAGATGCGTGTCCAGGACCTCCACCGGTTTGCCGGGAAATTCCTCCTTGGCGGCAAAGGCACTCTTCACGGAAGCCGATATTCCTGACGAAATCGGCAGGATTAAGGGCTCCTTGCCTTTTTCCAGCGCTTTCTGGATCTGCTGTTTGTAATCAAAAACCGTCGATTGGCTGGTGGTCGGGATATCATCCGCGTCTTTTAATTTTTTATAGAAATCACCTGCCGTGATGTCGATGCCGTCCCGGTAGGACTTGCCCTCCCAGTTTAACAGCAGCGGAACAACCTCGATTTGATACTCGTCCACGTACTTTTGTGGCAGATATGCGCTTGAGTCGGTGATGATCTGAACTTTTCCCATGCTTCTCCTTGTATCCTTAAATATATACCAACGCAATCTTAATTCTCAAATATGCCCCAGGTCATAATTTAGGAATATCCACGCGAGAGCCAAAGTACTCACTCATCGCCTGAGCGGATCCCTTCGTTGGCGATGCGGCGTTCCTCAACGTAGCGCCTGGGCATGGCCAGCGAGTTCCATCCGCCGGCTTCTTGCAGCGCGAAGGGATCTGTGCCCATACGCGCCGCACTGGTCGCCCAGAAATGCCGGCAGTCGTGAGCGCTCAATCCGCTGACCCCCACCTCTTCGCCCAGCACGCGCACGCGCAGGGTGATCCCGCGTTCGGTCATGCCGGGTTTTCCCAGCGATTCATCCTTCAGGCTGCGGCGCAGAAGTGCAGTGCTGGGTAGCAGATCTCCCGTGGTGGCGCAGGCGCGAGCGGCTGCCAGCGTGTCCCTGCTCAAGCGGTGGGTTTGCCGCTTGCTCACCTTGGGGCGGTAAAAATGCAGCATTCCGCTGCTCGTGTCCAGATCCTCCGTTTTCAATCGAGCGATCTCTCCCACGCGCAGGCCGTGATCCAGCAGCAGGCACATCAGCAGCCTGTCGCGACGACCCTGGGGAGTGTCCGGCCGTGTCTTGAGCGCGGCGGCCTGCCGCGGGGTGATGGGCACCGCGTGTTCCTTTTTGATACCGCGGCGCGTGTATGGAGCGCGGCGCTCATCCAGTCTGCGCTGTTCTTTGAGGCT
>CAZCHK010000066.1:2404-9419 GCA_964498605.1 uncultured Anaerolineaceae bacterium
CAGAACGAATGAGGGCGTACTCTTCCGTGGACAGCGCGCCGGCCTGGAAGGCCAGGCGGGTGTATGTCTTCACGGTGGACAGGCGCACATTTACTGAAGGCACAGCATAGCTGCGCTTCAGCTGCCATTTGACGAATCCCTCCACCAATCCCCAGGTGACGCCTTTCCATGCGCTCGGGTCGTTCGCCAGGTCACCGCGCGTGAGACCCAGTCCGCGCAGAAATTCGCCAAACAGCGCCAGGTCAGCGTCCTGTCGTCGCAGTGTCTCACTGGCTTTGCGTGAGCGGTAATCTTCAAAGAGGTGGCGCGACGCGGCCTGATTGGCGGCCTGGGCGACTTTCGCGCGCAGTCCGTCGTCCGGCAGCATGGGCTGGTAGGGGGATGAGGGGATGATCTCGTCGGGCATGTGAAAATAATCGGAAGTTATTGATATTATATACGCTTCGAAGGTGAATGTACAATATCATAAGAGCTGCGGCGATTGCTGGAACGAGGAGGCACTGCGATGACAAGTATCACCACGGTCACACCAGAAAATGTCAGTAAAACTGGTTTCTTCTGCTACATGTCCAAGAAGAAGGAGCCCGGGTACGCCAAAAAAATGGCCTGGGTTAAGGCCAGGTTGGAGGAAGGCCTGCGCATCAAGATGATTCTGCCACCAGACGGGAGAGGTTTCATTGAGTATATTCCCGCAGAATATGCCTGGCGGGGGGTGGACGCACCCGGGTACATGTTCATACACTGCCTGTGGATCGTAGGCAAGACGCGCAGGCAGGGGCACGCGCGCTTGCTGCTGGGCGAATGCATCAAGGAAGCGAAAAGCCTGGGCATGCGCGGTGTGGCAGTCCTGGCGACAAGCGGAACCTGGCTGGCACCGTCCAGTTTCTTTGCCGCCAATGGCTTTCGAAGCGTTGCGAAGGAGCAGCCTGACTTCGACCTGATGGCGCTGCCATTTTCAGATGACACTCCGGCGCCGTGGTTCTCTGCGGATTGGGGTGCCAGGCAGCAGGAATGCGGGAAGGGGCTGACGCTTTTCAGGGATGATCAATGTCCCTATGTTGAGAACGTGGTGAAGTATTTCCAGAAAGCCGCGCAGGAGGTGGGGGTCAGCTGCAAGGTAGTCGAACTGCGCAGCGCGGAGGAGGTCAGGCGCCTGGGTCCCTCGCCGTACGGCACCTTCAATGCCGTGCTGAATGGCAGGCTGCTGGATTACCATTTCATGGAGTTTGATAAACTCAAGAATGCCATGCACGTGTTGGCGGACTTTGAAACTTAGGGTAAGTGTAGGGAAGCAGAGATCACATGAAGGTTCAATTTGAAGAAATGTTCCCATGGGAATTTGCTCAAGCTATAGCGGCGGCTCCTATTTGCTACTTGCCTCTTGGCGTGCTGGAATGGCATGGTGAGCACAATGCTGTCGGACTTGACGCTCTCAAAGCACACGCGGTTTGTGTTCGAGCCGCTCAACAAGCCGGCGGCATCGTCACACCACCGTTTTATTGGGCCACGGATGTGCGTGAAGACTTGAGTAATGGTACTTACCTGACAGGCGGTATCGAAAGCGGTGAACGGTATCATGTGCCAGGCAGCATGTTTTGGATCCGGCCTGAAACATTCCAACAGTTGCTGCTGGACGTTTATGAAGCGGTCAGGCGGCGCGGGTTCAAAGTTATTGTGGTCGTGAGCGGACACTGGTCGCAGCACGACCATCTTCCTACGCTTCGGGCCAGCGGGAAAGAATTCCTGGCTCGCTGTCCCCGCATGAAATGGCTTTTGTTGACCGATCAAGAAGTCGTACCGGATCTGCACTATCCCGAAGAACACGCCGCGGGTGGTGAGACATCACTCTTGATGGCAATCCGGCCGGACTTGGTGGATTTGACCAAAACCTTGGAGACGAACGGAATCTTGAAGGCTTACTATGCCCATCAACCAGAACACACTCAGCGGCGCCGCAACACGCGAAATAGGTACATTGGTGTTTTAACCGACGCAGAGGATGGTTCGAACGACCCGGAATTGACCGCTAGCATAGCGCGAGGGCATTTACTGTTGGATACGATCTCACGGCGCATCGCTCATAAGGCGAAAACGTTGCTGGCTGAGGTAACAGCCAACGGGTATCCAATGGAGCGCTCATAAAATAATTAAACAAGCGCTGCCAATATGTCTACTGGAGCAGCGCTTCGATCAGCGGGTGGTAGCGCTCGTAGCGGAACCCCTCTGCCAGCTCCAGGCCGTGCGCCGCGCCCAGCTGGCTGGCCTGCATGCGTAACCCAAAGGCAAACAAGGCGACCTTGTCCTGGGCGGTTTCACCCAGTACTTTCTGTACATCAAGGCCTGCCGCCCGTGCCTCCTTCAGTATTCCGTCCACCAGGAACTCCACCTGGCTGTGATGGGCAGCTACCGCGGTGACCTTGGTATCGAAGGTCGCACGGATGTCGACGATCTTGTTGAAACGGGAGGGATCCTCTGAGTAATAGTATTTCTCCGTGACGGTGTGAGGCTCCAGGCCTTCGGCCAGGTGCTGTGGGTAGATCCGTGGCAAACGGGCATACTGGACTGCTTCCATAGCCGCCAGCGCCACTGCGCGGTGGTCCGGGTGGGGTTCGCCCAGCCAGAAAGGGTCTTCAGTGATCAACACATCCGGGCGGTGCTTACGGATCAAGAAAATATAGCGCTCTCTTAACACCCCTGGGGCCAGCTGGTCCAGCTCGAAATCAGTGTAGCCCAGGAAGATCGGCTCCTGCGCCCCCAGCAGCCGGGCGGACGCCACCATCTCGCGGTGTCTGGCGCTGATCAGCTCGCTACCCTCCAGCTCGAAGGTGCCCTTCACGCCGTCTGTGGTCACGGCGATGATCACCCGGGAGCCTTCTTGGGCCATTTTGGCCAGCGTTCCCCCGGCGTAGATCTCCGCGTCGTCGGGATGAGGGACGATGCATAGAATGGTTTTCGTCATGGTGAGTACCTCTAAAAAAAGTATATAAGCAGTTCGGCAGCGCGGCAAGGGGAAAGCTGTATATAATTAAATCTCTGCTTGATTTCTGAAATATATTACGAAGAAGGTAATCATGACCACACCTCCGGTTCTACCCACACCTAACCAGACACCTCCGCCTGTCCAGCCGCCCACATTTCCGCAAGGGAACATATACCCCCCGCAGCAGGTTCCACCGGGGATGCGCCCTCCCAAGGAAAAGTCCAGAGCCGGCGTGTGGATCGGTGTGATCATCGGCGGGATTGTAATTTTTGGGTTGATCGCCGTGCTGCTTGTCTCGAAGCTCATGGGAGGCGGGTTCATGACCGGGCCAGCCGCTTCTGCAGGTGGGCAGGTGTTGCCTCCTTCGCAACCCGACCAACCGGCTGCACCTCCAGAGCAGCCGCAGCCGGCAGTGCAGTATCCGACCATCACCCCCGATAGCGGAAGCAGTCCCGATCTGTCCCGCAAGGAGCAGATTACCATAGGGTATTCCGTGCAGGGCCGTGCCATCGAGGCGTACTGTATTGGGGGCGGCAGCAATACGGTCATCCTTGTGGCCGCCATGCATGGCGGCAGCGGCACGGTTCAGCTTGCTCATCAGCTGCGCATGCAATTCTGGAACGACCCCGCGCTTGTGCCATCCAACACGGAGATATGTATCATTGAAGTCTTCAACCCGGACGGCATGACCAGCAACGACCCGGATGAGCAGACCTTCAACGCCAACAACGTGAAGTTGAACCGCAACTGGGCTTCGTACGACTGGCAGGAGTACCTCTCCGCCGCGCTGAAATACGCCGGTGGCGCCTATCCCATGTCCGAGCCGGAGAACCTCGCGCTGCGCGATTTCATCTACAGCTTTGGCTCCGATCAGGTTGTGGTTATCAATCTGCTGCAGACTACAGCATCCTATTCGGATGTGCGCCCTGGGACATATCATGGCAGTGAGGACTGGAGTTCTGATTTTTATGCCAGTCAGTACAACTATAATGTCGGTTTTGAGTACAACCATGAATACGACTATCCCATCTCCGGCCAGATGATCGACTGGTGCGTGGAGAACGGCTATGCTGCTTTCGGCGTGCTCCTGCCCAAGAATGGAACTTTTCGCTTTGACGATCACATGAACGGGCTGATGGAAGTGCTACATTCGCTGGAGTGATGGGAGTATCGTGTTGACGAACAGGACTGCCGGCAGGCAGTCCTGTTTCTTTTCATAGAATTGTTACTCTGGGTTCTGACCGACCGGTGCGGGGGCAGTCGCTGCTTTGGCAGGTGGGACTTTAAACTTAAGCCAGATGATCGGCAGGATGACCAGCGCCGCGACAGCCGTCACGTAGAAGGGTGCCTGCGGGCTGACCTTCTCCCACAGCTGCGATCCGGCCCAGGGAGCGATCAGCGAGACCAGCCCGATACTGCCGTAGAACACACCCTGGAAGGTACCCAGCAAATGGGTGGGAACCACCTTGGAGATCAGGGACTGGTAGGCTGGTCCCAGCATGCCACCTCCGATACCGGCGATCACGTACACCAGCGCGAACATCCAGAAGCCCTGTGCGAATGTCAGCAGGAACACTGCGCCTGAGATCAGGATGAACCCGGAAACCAGCGGCACGCGCTCCCCGTACTTATCGGAAATCTTCCCCGCCAGGATGGGGATGAAGATGACCGCGATGGAGTTGATCGAACCCATCAATCCGATCTGCTCGATGCTCAGCAAGCCAATCTTTTCCATGTAGAGCGGCTGCAGTTCTCCCGAAAGTCGGAAGGCGACATCGCTGATGCCGTCTGAGACCAGCAGCCAGGTCAGGATGCCTCCAGCGAACAGCATCCCCAGCATAGTTTTAATGGATGAGCCAAAGTTCATGATCGAAACTGGTTTGATCTCCTGCGGATGGGCTTTCTGGGTCTTGACCGCCATCCATATGCGCAGAAGTGCGGCCGCTGTGTACAATCCACCCGCCAAGAGCAACATCAGCTTGAAGCTTAGCTGCTCGTTGGTGCTCAAACGGGCAGCTAAAAAACCTCCCAGCGGTGGACCAACAATACCGGTGATCTGGTAGATGCTGCCTGTGATGCCGTAGATCCTTCCGCGCGTTTCCTCGGTGGAGTTTTCAGCGATGAAAGCTCCCGAGCTGGGACCCACCATAGCAAAGGGGATCTGGTAGACGATCAACGCGACGATCATCCACTGCCAGGTAGGCGCAAGGACCAGACAGACGAAGCCGATGATCCCGCCCACGCTGCCGATGGCGATGGCGCGCAGCCGGCCGATGCGATCAGAGATGTAGCCCCCGAAAACCTGCAGCAGCAGGATGGCGACACCCGTGATGGTGAAGACCAGGCCGACCTGCCCGATGTCCGCACCAAGCCGCGTTAGATAGATGCCCATCAGCATGGGCGACATCGAACCGGCAATGTTCGCCAGCACCATGGCGACCATGAACCACCACATCAACGGGGAAATCAAGCGCGCTTTAGGCGCGGGGAGAGGGGTGTTTTGCATGCTCATAGCGATCCTTCCTGATGTCCAGAAAGCAAGTTTACTTTGTCTGGATTAAGTGCAGATTAATGCGGTTAATTCATATACGCAGCAGGAGGTTCCTGGTAGCACAGCAAAGAAGCGTTAGCTCAAAAAAAACACCCATTGTGTTGAATGGGTGTTTCGTCGTATTGCCTGGTAAATCCACGCTTATTTGACCCTCAGATCTTTGAGAACCGTGCTGATCTCGGCGCAGGTTCGGACAATTTCCTGACCAATGTCCACGATACTTTCATACGTCAAACGGTAAGCGGGACCGGCGATGGAAATTGAAGCGATGGGATATTTGTTGTTATCGAAAACAGGCGCGGCGATCGCGTTGATCCCGTCCTCATATTCCTGCATGGAAACCGCGAAGCCATTCTTCCGCGTAACGCTCGCGTTCTGCAGAAACGATTCCGGCGTCTGCAGAGTGGTGGGAGTGTATTTGGGCATGCCCCTGGCGAGAAGTTCGAGAGTCTGGTCTTGAGGGAGGAACGCTAGGATGGCCTTTCCTGAGGCGGTGCTGAAGGCAGGCAGGCGCATGCCGGGAGAGGCGGCGATCTTCACTCGCTGCGGACCTTCGATCACGTCGACATACACAACATCCGTCCCATCCAGCACGGCCAGGTTGGCGTTTTCCCGGTACTGATCGCTCAGTTTGTGCAGGTAGCTGTGCGCCAGGCGCCTCAAGTCGTTTCGTTCCAGAGTCAGGTACGCCATCTGCAGCAGGCGGATGCCAGCTTGGTAGCGTCCGCTGCGCGGATCCCTCTGCACGAAATTTCTAGCCTCCAGTGTTGCCAGCAGACGGTGGACGGTGCTCTTGTTCACGCCGGTGCGCTCAGAGATCTCCGTCATGCTCAGTTCAGGCGTTTGAACGGTAAAACAGGCCAGTACATCCAGGGCTCGATCAACGGCGCGAATTGATTCACTCATAAAAGATCCCTTTGTTTCCGATATTATCCTTTTTATACACTAAAATGACTATTGTCATTGTTATAACATAGAGTGTCATAGACCGAATCAGTTTAGAAATAGATTGTGCAACCCTTATTCCGTTAATTCATGTTAGACATTTCCATCTATTCTCAGGTCTCTTAACTTTACTATATGTAATTCTGGTTGCCGATCTACTGCTCTTCTCTGATTTCCTTCAAGAGCGTTGAGATAAGCCTGAGGCAAGATGCCTCGTTGGGAAAGACCCCAACAGCCCTGGTGCGCCTGTGGATCTCCTGGTTGATCCTTTCTAGGTTATTGGCAGTATGTAGTGTTGTGCGGTTTTCCAGCATTCGAAGGTGGGTACGATTGCTCAAGATTTAGTCTGCTATGGACAGGATTAATTACAGGAGCATCATCGTGAACGAAGTGAATCCATGTTCGGATTTTCAGCACGATTTTATGAAAGATTTGAGTTTATTCCAGCAATCAGGAATATTACATTTTTGAAGAAACGAAGATCAAATTGGTGAAAACTCAGCTCGTTCAATCTAGAACAATTGAATTCCAGCAGGATT
>CAZCHK010000067.1:0-9417 GCA_964498605.1 uncultured Anaerolineaceae bacterium
ACAACACCTGCGCCTTCGCTTACGGCGGGTCGCTGGGAGATTTGCCCAACCGCTGTCAGGTTTTTGTGCCAACGTCGACGCCAGGGATTTCTGCATGTGAAATTGCTTATCAAGCATGTTTGATTCTAATTGCAGATATTAATACAGACTGGAGGTGGGAGGCAACCACATGCACATGTGTTGAATATCAATAACGCCAATCGCAGCCCGTAAGGGCTGTTTTTTTTACATCCTATTCAAAGCTTGGGTGACGACGTCCCGCTTGCGGAAGGGTACTAAAAGGAACCTGAGAAAGGTAGAAGCTGACGAGGTAAAGCGGATACGCGCGCCGTTCTTCTTGTTCGCCAGTATCTTTTTTGCCAGCACCGGCGCGACAGTTTCAGGCAGTTCAGCCAGAACGTTGTAGATGAAGCGGACCCTTTCGAGCTTGGCCGGATCTTTGCGGTAGTCCGCCAGGAACATATCCGTCAGCACCATGCCAGGCAGGATGGCTGCACTGATGACCGCTGAGCCTTTCAGCTCCTTGGCCAGGCTGTCATTAAAATAACGTAGAGCTGCCTTGGTCGAGGCGTAGAGAGATTGCCCGGTGATATGAGGACCCCTGTCCGAGCCGAGTCCTTCCAGGTTGTAAACAGCGCCATGTCCCTGGGCGAGCATACCGCGCACGGCGACACCCGAGCCAAGAATGACACCTTTGAGGTTGGTGTCCACAACCGTGTTGACCTGCTCCGGGGTGTAGCCCCAGGCAGGGGTTTCGCAAGTTGAGACACCGGCATTGTTGATCCAGATATCGATCGAACCGAATTCACTGACAGATGTGTTCCACAATCCCTGCAGGTCTTTGGGTGAGCGCACATCACACACGCGTCCGATCACTTTTCCGCCTGAAGGATTGGCCGAAAGAAATTTTCCTGCTGTATCCACGGAACTTTGTGACCTGCCGGAAATGGCAAGGTTACAATCCAGGCGCAGGAATTCAACTGCTAGTGCCAGGCCAATTCCGCGCGTGCTGCCGGTGATGACGATGTTTTTCATGACTACTCCTTGGTATTGATGAAAAGACAGGTCATGATTTACCCGCCATTCTCCCATCAGGTTTGGATTGATTGTAACGCACCTGAAACTATTTTTATGTTGGAAAACATGATAAAAATTGTATAATATCTTATGGAAGTTTAGGCAGAAATGTACTTAAGCGGTATTTGTGTTTCGAAAAAGCAACATGTAAAGAACGATCGCAACTGACATATGAGGAGAAGAAATGATGCGCATCAGACGGGATAACATTCGCCATCAACAAATGAAAATCACCTTCGCATGCCTGATCATTGTCAGCCTGACGCTTGGCTGGCTGGCTTCAGCAGGTGCAGCAGCGGCGCAGACGCTGTACACCCCGCCAGTCCTGGTCAACAATTTCACGCCGGTGATCATCCCGGCAGGCGGCGTTTCCACGCTGACCATCACCATTTCCAATTCCAACTCCTTCGGTATGATTCTTTCCGCTGCGCCTCCCGCGCTGACGACCGCGCTTCCGGCGGGGGTATCGTTCAATGACCCGCTCAATGCTACAGTCAATCCACCGTCCTGCGGCATTGTTGTATCAACCGTGGGATCGACCCTGACACTGGCAGGTGGCACCATCCCGGCGGCATCAGGCAGCACGCCGGGCGTGTGCAGTGTATCAGTTGAGGTCACCTCGACATCTGTTGGCAGCACATTCATCCACAGCATCGAAGCTGGAGCACTCGTGGCGACCGATTCCACCGGGACCATCCCCATGACGACTGCGACCGGAACGAGTGCCACGCTGCAGATCAACACAGTGCAGCCGCCCTCGCTGAACAAAAGCTTCACCCAAAACACCGTCACGGTGGGCTTGAACAGCCGCCTGGCGATCAATATCCGCAATAATGACCTCAACTACTCTTTAACTGAGGTGTCAGTCGCAGACAATTTACCAGCCAACGTGGTCATTGCCGGCACGCCGAATGTGACCTACACCAACTGCGGCGCGGCACCCAGCGTGACGGACACGGTTGGTGGTGCGCTGGCAGGTGGAGACACCGGTATTACCCTGCACGACGCGCTGATCGCGCCCAACTCGACCTGCACCGTGCGCGTGGATGTGACATCGGCAGTGCCCGGCGCGTACACCAACACCATACCCGCCAACTCCGTGCAAACGCGCCAGGCGGTGACCAATGCCAGCGCGGCTGTGGCACAGGTCAACTTCCAGGAGATCGGATTGAACAAATCCTTCAGCCCGACCAATTTCGAGGCGGGCGGCACCACGCTGATGACGATCACAATCACGAACTGGACCCTTGACCAGGATTTCAGCGGTAATGTCAACCTGATCGATGACCTGCCGACGGGGCTGCTTTCAGTGGATCCGCCCCAATTGAGCACGACCTGCGGTGGGACTTTGTCTTATATCCAGGCTGCCAACCAGATCACATTGAGCGGAGGCAGCGTGTCGGCCAACTCCACCTGCACGATCACTGCCCGGTTGACGGCGATCTATGCCGGAACCTACACCAATGTCATCCAGGCGGGAGACCTGACCGCCGGGAGCGCGGCAAATGTCGTGCCTGTTTCCTCGAATGTCAGCACGTACCCAACCGGGCAGGGCGTCTCCAACGCCAACAAAAGCTTTAACCCGTCCACCATCGCGGTGAACGGTGTTTCGCGCCTGCGTATTCAGTTCACAGCGCCTGCCGACATGGATTTAACCAGTTTCAGCATCACCGACGCGCTGCCGATCGGTGTGGTGGTGGCAGCTGATCCAAACCCCACCAAAAACGCTAACTGCCAGGGAGGTACCTTCGACCCCGCACCTGGCAGCACCGTTCTTGTTTACAGCGGCGGCACCATTCCCATGGGTACGCAGTGCCGTCTGGAGGTGAATGTCACCAGCAGCACTCCGGGGACTTACGAAAACACAATTCCTCCTTACAACATCACCAATGACCAGAATCAATCCACAAACGGAAGCATATCCAGCACGCTGCGGGTGAGCGGGCTTTCGGTTGCGAAGGCGTATTATCCGTCCCAGGTGAATATCAACGGCGTCTCCACGCTGACCATCACGCTGCAGAACACGAACACCAGCCCACTGATCAATGCGCAGTTCACGGACACACTTGGAGCCGGCGTTACCATCGACAACCCCGCATACGCGACCTCGACATGTGGTTCTGCGTATACTTTAACGGCTGTTCCGGGGACGAAAACGATTGTGTTTTCCAACGGCACCATTCCAGCCAGCGTGGGCGGCGTGGCGGGATTATGCACGGTTTCTTTGAATGTCAACGGTGATTCCACAGGCAGCTGGGAGAACGTCATCGAGGTGGGAGAGGCGACCGGTTTGATCCAGGGCACGAGCCTGACCATCGGTAACACCGCTAGAGCCAGGGCAACACTGGTTGTGACTGACCTGACTATTAACGTGCAGAAGGACTACCTGCCGAACACGATTCAGGGCGGAGCACCTTCCACGCTGACCATCACCCTGACCAATCCCAACAACAGCGTCCTGACCGGGATCGCCTTCACGGATGTTTTCCCAGCCGGCATGTTCGTGGCTGGACCCGCTTCCGCTGTCACTACCTGCGGCGGTGTCGTCACCGCCGTGCCCAATGCTGACCATTTCGATTTCGTGGGTGGGATCATGAACGCCAACACCAGCTGCACGATCACGCTGAAGGTCAGCATGAGCGTCATTAACACGCTGATCAACCGCATCGAGGTTGGTGACGTCACGACGACCAACGGCGCACAAAACTTAGAGGGCGTGGAAGCGACACTGGGGAATCTTTCCCTGGCGACCCTTCACAAGACCTTTTTGGACAATCCCGTTCTTGTGAATCAACCGACGACATTGCAGATCACCATTACCAATGTGGGCACAATCCCTCTGACGAACCTGGGGTTCAATGATATTCTGCCGGCAGGGGTTAGCCCGGTTTTACCGATCAACCCCAATCAGTGCAGTGGTACATTGACGTACGATAATGCGAACAATGAGATTGTGCTGAGCGGAGGATCGCTGGCGGGAAATGCTAATTGCCTGGTGCAGGTTCCCGTGGTCGTGGCGCTTGCAGGCAGTTATGACAACTGCATTCCCGCGACCAACCTGACCAGCGCGGAGGATGTGACCAATCTGGAAGCGACCTGCAGCACGCTGCTGGTAAACAATCCTGTGGTTTTAACCCCGCCTGGTATTTCCAAATCGTTCGCCCCCGACCCGGTCGCGGTTGGAGCGACATCCGCTTTGACCTTTATCATCACCAACAGCAATACCGTTCCTCTGATCGGTGTGGAATTCTCCGACATGCTTCCTGCTGGGATGACGCTCGCCAGCCCGCCCAACGCGGCGCAGTGCGGCGGAACAGTCAGCTACGACACAGGAACTAATACGGTCAGCCTGACCGGCGGGACGGTCAATCCCAGCAGCACCTGCTCTATCACCGTGGCGACGGTTGTTTCCAGCGCTGGAGTGTACACCAACACGAGCGGCAATGTCAGTTCGACCAACGGTGGTACAGGCAATACCGCTACAGATAGTCTGATTGCCATCGCGCCGCCAGTGATCGCCAAGCAATTTGCACCCGCTGCTCTCGTCGCTCCGGGCACCAGCACCTTGACTTTCACCATCACCAATCCAGTCGGCAACACTGCCACACTGAGTGGTGTTGCTTTCACCGATATCCTGCCGATCGGATTGGAGGTGGCAGCAACACCGGCTGTTTCCATCAGCGGGTGTGGTGCTCCTTCATTTACACCCGCCGCTGGGGACACCACGCTCACGTTGAATGGAGCGACTGTGGTAGTTGGCACGCCCTGCGTGATCAGCGTGAATATCGCTGCGGCCAACGGCGGAACCTATGTCAACACGACCGGCGTGGTATCCTCCACCAACGGCGGCCCGGGCAACAGCGCCACGGACACGCTGGTGGTAAGCGGAGCGGGGCTGACATTGATCAAGTCGACCACCACCGCGGCTTACAGCCAGGTGGGGGATACGATACTGTACTCCTATCTGATCACGAACACCGGAACGGTTGATATTTCAGGCGAATTCACAGTAACAGACGATAAGGCGACGGTTACCTGCCCATCCGTGACTACCGTGGGCGATCTTGACGGCTTCCTGGATGCTGCAGCGGGAGGGACACCTGCGGAATCATTGGTCTGCTCCGCGACCTACACAGTCACCGCAGCGGACATCAGCGCGCGAGCGGTGGTCAACACGGCCACTGCCACGGGAGGGGGGGTCACATCCAACTCTGATTCTGTCACAGTAGAGCTGGCTCACCTGACGCTGGTCAAAACCGTTTCACCCAATTACTACAGTGTAGCGGGAAACACGGTCACATATACCTACACGCTGGTCAACACCGGCGAGGTGAATTTGTATCCTCCGCACATCATCACGGATGATCACTTTGCCACGCCACAGACCTGTTCCAGCACGGCAGTGGTCCCGCCGGGCGGATCCATCAGCTGTACACGGATGTACACGATCACTTCGTCAGACGCGAGTTTAGCCACGGTGACCAATATCGCATCCGCGACATCGCAGGATGCCCCAGCTACCGGGAATCCTGTCCAATCGAATAATGCCAGCCAGACGATCTACAAGGTTATCGCGCCGGTAATCAGCAAATCCTTCGCGCCTGACCCGATCCAGGCGGGTGGTACCTCGACATTGACCTTTATGATCACCAACCCCAGTCAGAATGTGATCCCTCTGACGGGTGTGGCATTCACGGACAATCTGCCAGCCGGGATGACCGTGGTGGAGCCGTTCCTTGCCAGTCAGTGCGGGGGAACGGTCTACGTAGAGAACAGCAGCGCACGGGTGCGGTTGGCGAATGGATTCATTATTCCTGACAGCTCCTGCACGGTCAGCGTCAACGTGACCGTGGGAAGCGGGGAGACCTTTGTAAACACCAGTGGAAGCGTGAGCTCGACCAACGGCGGTACGGGCAACACGGCCACGGACAGCCTGACGGCTATCGCGCCGCCAACAGTAGTAAAAACGTTCAGCCCAGCGACCATGAACGCGGGAGGAACCTCCACCATCAGCATCACGATCACCAATCCAAATCCGTCGGGCACGCTGACAGGCGTGGCGTTCAGCGATGTCTTCCCGGCCGGACTGTCTGTTGCCGCCACGCCGAACGCGTTTATTGGCGCTGGCTGCGGATCACCCTTGTTTACACCAACCGGAGGGGCGACCAGCTTGAATTTTAGCGCTGGTTCGATCATGGCGGGGACGCCCTGCCTGATCCAGGTAGATGTCACAGCCATGGCGGGAACCTATCCCAATACAACCACCGCGGCCTCATCGGTTGAAGGTGGAAGCGGCGCTCCTTCCAATACGGCCGTGTTAAATGTCACTCCGGTGATCGATCTGGCAGTGACCAAGACGGACGGAGTTTTATCTGTGGATCGCGGCGAGGTCGTGACATACACCGTTATCGTCACCAACAACGGACCGATTGACGCGGTGAACGCGCAGGTCATTGACACGCTGCCTTCATCATTGGAAGGCGCAACATGGACCTGCACCTCCGACAGTGGCTCCGCGTGCGCCGCGTCCGGAAGCGGCAGTATTAATGACAGTGTGAGCATACTGGTCGGACAGAGCATCACCTATACCGTGAGTGCAACGGTTTCCAGCTCAGCCAATACGAACATTGTCAACACCGCATCGGTGATCCCGCCAGGCGGGGTGGTTGAAACTGACCCCGGGAATAATTCAGCGACGGATGTGGATCACCTTAACCGGCTGCAGCTGGTGAAATTAACCACGGCGACCGCCTACGACCAGATTGGCGAGGCGATCACGTACACGTATTACCTGACCAATATTGGCACCTCCACGCTGAGCGGGCCGTTCACGGTTTCAGACGACCAGATCGGAATACCCAAAGGCACGCCGTTTTCATGCGGAACAGCGGCGGAACTGGCACCTGCCGCGACGATCGAGTGCACCAGCACGTATTACGTCACATTGGCCGACCTTGACGCTGGTTCGCTGACCAATCACGCCT
Source organism: uncultured Anaerolineaceae bacterium (assembly GCA_964498605.1). GTDB lineage: Bacteria > Chloroflexota > Anaerolineae > Anaerolineales > Anaerolineaceae > JBGQAS01. Next base: position 7,062 of record CAZCHK010000067.1, read on the forward strand.
CTGCGGCTGCTGAAGACGAGGATGACGACACGGTCAATTCGAACAACGCGCAATTGACCTTGGACGCCGACCAGGACCCCATCCTGGGAGCAGCAAAACGTTTGGCCAGCATCCAGGAGGTCAGTGTCGGAACGTATGATGTCACGCTGGAGGTCTTGATTGCCAACCTGGGCAATGTCACCCTGCACGACCTGAGCATCGTGGATGATCTGAACGCGATCTTCCCGTTGCCAGCCGCATTCACGGTGATGTCGATCGTGGGGGATGCCAAACTGAGCGCTAACCCGGCTTACGACGGGGATATCGATACCGAGATGCTGGCAGGTGGTAACACGCTGGCACCCGGTGAAAACGGCGTGGTCACGATCGTTGTGCGCGTCATCCCGACCACGCATTATTATAAAAACACCGCCACCGCTTCGGGCGTGAGCCCGGAGGATGTCAGCGTCAGCGACGACTCCCACAACGGCAGCGATCCCGACCCGGACAGCGACGGGGACGTGCTCGAGCACAACGACCCCACCCCCATCGACTTTGGCGACAGCATGTTCGATCCGCCCTACGGTGAAAAGACGTTTGACGATTCGAATCGACCCCTGATCCGCTGGACGATGGTTTGGATCAACGACACCAACATTGTCAACATCAACGCGGTCGTGCGCGACCCCATCCCGGAAGGCTCGACCTTCGAGCCGGGTACAGTCGGCGACGAAACGCTCATCCCGCCCGGAGCGCCGTTCGGATCGACCTCCCGCGGCGTGACCTGCACCTCCTCACCCTCGACCATCACCAATTGGTGCTACTACGAAGGACCCACGCTAGCGCATCCGCGCGGGCAGATCATCTGGGAGGGGTCTCTGGCACCCGACTTTGGCGTCACCGATCCGGCCCTGGCGGTCAACGCGGTGGAGATCACCTTCAACGTCAACGTGGACAGCGGCGTGATGTATCTTCGAAATTTGGCCACGATCGATGCCGACCGCAACGGTGATAATGACGTGGCCGATCCAGGCGAGCAGGAAGTGGCAGACGCGCTGGCAGTGTGGGATGTGCGGCCGCAAATGCCGGACACCGGCTTTGCGCCCGGGGTCGTCACGGACATGCGTCAATACGCTGCCGCCAGCTATTCCAGCAGCAGCCTGTGGCTGGAGATCCCGAAGCTGAGCGTTAGCTCATCGATACTGGGCGTTCCGCGAGACAACAGCGATTGGAATGTGGCCTGGCTGTGGGACAAGATCGGCTGGCTGGCGGGAACTGCCTTCCCGACCTGGAACGGCAACAGCGTGCTGACGGCGCACAATTACCTGCAGACCGGAGCGGAGGGTCCATTTTCCCGCCTGGAGCAGCTGCGCTGGGGTGATGCGGTGATCCTTCACGCTTATGGGAACGAGTACATGTACGAAGTGCGTGGTTTGAATTTCGTTTCCGCCGGTGATTTGAGTATTTTTGACCACAAAGACAAGCCCTGGCTGACGCTGGTCACGTGCAAGCAGTTCGATGATGCCAGCGGCATATACTTGCAGCGGGTGGTCGTGCAGGCAGTACTGGTGAAGGTGGTGCCGGAAAATCTATCAAAATTGGACAAGTAAACCCTATAGGGGCTGCAAAGGTGAAATAGCAGCCCTTTTTTGTTTAAATGGGGATTCGACATGATATAAAGCTTGTTGTTGAATCTGTAACGAAGCTGCAATTATTCCCGAATTGAAAAGTGGACAATATAAGTATAATATGCTAGAAAACTTAGGCGAAAGCGCCCGAGTGTTATTTTTATATAGATATTTGTGGAAGAATGATGTCGTCGAGCTGTTGAGGAGAAGAGAAAATGCGTCACGCCGGAAAAAATCGTCCCATAAAGACCCTATTCACAATTCTACAGGCAGCTCTTCTTGCTTCCGGACTGCTTTTCACGCCGCAAGGAAGTGTGTCCGCGGCTGCAGAGCTGGCGGTATACCCCATCACCTGGAATGTGGTCGGCCTGGATTCCAACAACGTGAACGTGGGACCGAATGTTTTCCCGGTCGGGGCACGGGTATGCAATGAGGGCGATACGACTGCAACAAATCTGGTGGTGAACTTTAATTGGGCCAACACAACTAACTCATCGCTAATATACAGTCGCCAATATTCATTAACATCTCTCTCCTATCCCAGTCTGACAGTCGGAGCATGTCGTGATTTTTACTATGAGATCGAGATCGCGCGCAACAGCGCGGCGTACGATAAAACCCGTCCGTACTATATTTCTGTTACCGCAGACGGACTGGGTATGTCCTACACTCCCACACTGCGCGAGATCTACGTGGAGCACCTGGTTTCGCAGAGCCGCAACTACACCTACATGGTATACCTGGACGGA
>CAZCHK010000068.1:0-9067 GCA_964498605.1 uncultured Anaerolineaceae bacterium
ACGAATAGTTTTTCATGAATCCCTCCATATAATGAACTAGACAAATATAGTATAGATAATGTTTTAAAAAAATCAAGAGGCTAATTGAATTTTAAGCATGATTTGATTCTCATAAAAACCACCGCATCAGTAAAAATTTCTTTGTGGAAAAAGGTTCACGAGCCCTTTTGCTTTGAGGGCAGATTTCACGAAATTGTTAAGAACCTCAGTCATCGATTTGTGTACAATAACTGCATGGCTGAAAATTCGCAGGACATCCGCGACATCATCGCGCGAGTCAAACTAGGTTCAGCGCAACCGAGTGATATTGACAAGCTGGATATTTTTATCAAGAAGACCATTCTTTTATCAACGGCCGTCAGTGACGCTGATGGAACAGATTTTTGGAATAAGAACCTGTTTAATTACATTCATGCCATCACGGAAATATCAAGCGCGAATGATATTGATGAGATTGCCCAAATCACGATAACCCACCTGGTTCAATCCCTTGATGCAGATGCGGGAATGATGCTGCAGAGGAAGTCCGCGAACTTGATAGATTTATGGAGCGTATACCTGCAGCGAAATTCGAAGGCAGCCCAAAAACTGCCTGGCATCGGGTGGAATGATTTTGATTTTATTCAAACATGCATGCAATCAGGCGAGGTGAACCAGTTCAGAACAACTGAGCTGGATGACACACAGGACAGAGATCATTTGCTCGAAAATTCCGTGCAAAGTGGTTTATCCATTCCTTTGAAGTTCAAAGGCCAGGTGCATGGCTGCGCGGTGCTGCTGAATCTATCCGGCAAAAACGCTTATTCACCCCAGCAGATCGCCATCGGTCAGCTTTTGATCGACCAGGCTGCCGTATCGATGGAAAATGCCATCCTCCTTGCTAGATCCCGCAACCGCACGCAGGAGCTGGAAGCGGTCTATCAGGCATCCATCAGCCTGACCACAAGCCTGGAGTTGGCGGATGTTCTGAACGCTATTTTGAAAAGCACGATGCAGCTGGCAAAAGGGGCGGATAATTCCCATATCTTCCTGTATGAAAGCGGCAAAATCAATTTTGGGGCCGCTTTGTGGGCAAACGGGAAAATCGGCCGGCCGTTCGCGCAACCACGCGAGAATGGGATAACCTACACGGTGGCGCGAAATGCCGAAATGATCACAGTAGAAAACCTTGAAAGTGATACCTTGTACGGGAATAAAGCTGCTGGTTGGCACGGAGCGATCATTGCGCTGCCTCTCAAGATCGGCGAGAACGTGGTTGGCGTCATGTCCGTTGCCTTTCGCGAACCAAGAAAATTCTCTGAATCAGAAACCCGTGTGCTGCGGCTCATGGCAGAACAGGCAGCCATTGCCATCGAAAACGCGCGACTGCACCGGTTGTTGAAACAGCAGGCCAACACGGATTTCCTGACGGATTTACCGAACCGCCGTGCGTTTGATGCGCGGCTGGAGACTGAAATCCGCCGGGCGAACCGTTACCTGCGCCCATTTACATTGGTCATGCTTGATCTCGACAGATTCAAGCATATCAATGACACTTACGGGCACCCACTTGGCGATGAACTGCTGAAAAAAGCAGCGCAGATCATGGATCACTCGGTTCGAGACACTGATTTTTTATGCAGATATGGCGGAGACGAATTTTCGATTATCCTTCCCGAAACCGATCGGATCACGGCCAATGAGGTCATCAAGCGGATGCAGAAGGACATGGAGAATTCAATCTTTACCCTTCCAGATGGATCTTCACGTGTCATTACGTTTTGCGCTGGAATCGCGGTATCAAAACCTCGCATGACCGCGACAGCCCTCGTGAAGAAAGCGGATGATGCCCTGTACAGGGCAAAGAACAAAAAACTGGGTTATTCATAATTCTTGACAATACATGAATTAACGCATATTATATGAACGATTGTTCATATAATTATACGGGAACTGTTGTTTTTAAAAGGAAGCAAGTCCCGTCGAAAACAAGGGAGTTTACAGGGTCATGGACTCAGAGAAGACCATAGCGAAAATGGCAGGGTTATTTTCCGCCCTTGCTGTTCCGACTCGCATCAGGATCCTGTCCGTTTTGATAGATCAGGATATGTGCGTTCGGCTGTTAGCGGAATCCCTTTCCATGACTCAAAGCGCGGTTTCTCACCAGCTGAGGATCCTCAGAGACAATAAAATCGTAAAAGCAGAAAAGATAGGAAGAAAAGCGTTGTACTCTTTAAACGATGATCACGTCAGAGATTTCATTCAGATAGCCAGGGATCATGTCAGGCATGGCAGCCAATAAGACCATCGAGCTTCCCATAACGGGTATGGACTGCATGGAGTGCACCGCGCACGTTCAACAGGCCATTCAACAAATCAATGGCGTGTACTCCGTTGATGTCCTGCTTGCGGCTCAAAAAGCCATCATCCAATTCGACCCGGTGAAGGTAAAAATATCCGCCCTGCATCATGCTGTTGTGAAAGCAGGGTATTCAATCCCGATTCAGGAGAAAACCGCTTATGAGGTTTTTCGAAGCAAAACAAGGCGGATACTGACTGTTCTAGGGCTTACCTTGGGCGCGATTCTGTTTTTAGTGATCGGGGGAGAAGTGCTGGGTTTATTTGAAAAATTCACAGACAGGATTCCCTCCTGGGTGGGTGCGGCGATCGTCATCACAGCAGGGCTGCCTTTGCTCATTGATGTTCTTCGCGCAGCCTTTCATAAACAAATCATCTCCCATACATTAATGATCATCGGGGTTATCGCTTCTTTACTGATCGGCGAATGGGTCACGGCCGGAATCGTCGTTTTTCTGATGCATATCGGCAAGTATATTGAGAACTTCACCACCGGTAGCACACGCAAGGCAGTCAGGGATCTTTCAAAACTCATGCCGTCCTCAGCCAGAATCGAAAAGGGAAACACCGAGATTGATGTTCCCGTCGAGCAGGTTAAGGAAGGGGACGTGATCGTGATCCGTCCTGGAGAAACGATCCCAGTTGACGGGATGCAAATTTCAGGTAATGGCACAGTCAACCAATCTGCCATTACCGGCGAATCCATGCCAGTTGAAGTACAAAGGGGAATGAGTCTCTACGCAGGATCCATGCTTTCCAGCGGAAGTGTGCGAATTCAGGCGGTTCATACGGGTAAAGAAACGACATTGGGTAAGATCATCAAGATGGTCGAAGAAGCCGAAGCGAAGCAGGGAACTTATCAAAAATTCGCTGACAAATTTTCCGCTTTTTATTTACCGGTTGTGGCCTTCATAGCGCTGCTCACATGGCTGGTCGGGAGCATCTTCATCGAAACGAAAGCCGTGTTAAATGCAACGGGTGTACTGGTGGTTGCGTGCTCGTGTTCGATCGCGTTGGCAACGCCAATCGCCATGCTCGCCTCCATTGGCGCAGCAGCAAAAAAGGGTTTACTGATCCGAGGCGGGAAATTCATTGAGATCATTGAAAAAGCTGACGTAGTCCTGATTGATAAAACAGGGACTCTGACACTGGGAAAACCACGTATTGATCAAATCCTCCTGTTCGAGGGTCACCAGGAGAGTCACCTTATCGAGATGGCTGTGTCAGCGGAGCGCTACTCGGAGCATCCTCTGGCGCAAGCGGTCAGGGATCTGGCCAGCGAAAAGAAAATTACGGCTCAAGCCTGCAGCGAGTTTGAGATCATACCCGGGGTGGGAGTCGCAGCGACCATCAACGACCATTGCGTCAGGATAGGCAACACAAGGATTGCCACTAATGGCTCACCTCAGGAAGAGCTTGCAGATCTGGAGCAGCAGTCCGCCTCCCTGCTGTATGTCTATATCGATGACAAACTGGCTGGTGTCCTGGTTGCCACGGACACGCTCAGGTTTGACGTACCGGCGGCCATCCACCGGCTGAAAAAATTGGGAATACAAAAAATCGAATTGCTGACCGGTGACAAAGCCTCCTACGCGCAGCGTGTTGCAGAAGAGCTGGGTATTGGCTACAGGGCGGAATTACTTCCGGCGCAGAAAATTGATATCGTCAAAGAATACCAGTCCCAGGGGCATAAAGTTGTGATGATTGGCGATGGGATCAATGACGCACCCGCCTTGGCGCAGGCGGACATCGGCATCGCGATGGGTGAAAATGGCACCGAGATCGCCAGCGAGACAGCGGATATCGTGTTAATGCGGGAGGACTGGCACCTTATCCCCAGCGTGTTTGAAATTGGACGCAGGACGATGAAGGTTGTTAAGATGAACCTGATTTTTACAGGTGTTTACAACATCGTCGGCATCAGCCTGGCCGCCTTTGGCATCATTACGCCCGTTCTGGCCGCGGCGCTGCAATCCATACCCGATCTGGGGATTCTAGGCAATTCCTCCTGGTTGTTAAAGCAGCGCATCATCACGAACCAGAGCCGCAGGAATCGGCAGCTTCATAAATCAGTCAGGTAGTAAGTTGTGAGCGGTACCTTCTGATTGGGAAAGACCAGTCCGTTCCACTTATGGTCGCGTTTTGTTTCTATCTCTGATCAGCGCTGACACTCCAACCAGGAGCAAGCCAAGCATCACGGTGACCAGTATTTGCACGAGGCACAACAAAGCAAGAAACAGCAGGTCCCATTGCGGCATTGTCCAATTCAGAACCAATCCATTCACACCGAAGTGCAGCATCACCGGGATGAGCAGAACACCGATGAGCACTGCGATCAGCATGATCGTAGATATGCTGGCTGGTACCGCTGAAGGTTTCCCCTGTTTTGTCAGGATCATGTACAACAACCAGACCGGGATCAGCGCGATGGCGCACACGGCGGCAGTGCTCAAAATCAACCCCATGGGTCCACTCACGGTGCTGAAGGAAAGGGTTTTGGCGAAACCAAACAGATACACCAATGTGAAGATGATCATGTAGAGAAATGTGCCAAGAATCGACAGGAACAATTCCTTTCTCCAGAAAATTGCCGCGAGTGATATCAATGCAGCGATGTACATGCCTGTGATGACCAGCCGCGGCAGTCGCTCTCTGCTCAGCCTCGCTGAGCGCAGCTCTTTCATCAGGTCCTGAAAATCGCTGACATGATTGGCTGAGTTCAATTCATCGCTATTAACCTCAACCCCGATCGCTTTGGCGTAGTCCTGGATCAGGTTGGTTTGCTGGCGGCTCACCGCGGCTTCCAGGGCTGACCGATCTTCAGCTTTGATCGCGAGCATTTCCAACAGGACTCTGCCCTGGGTGGAGGAAGGCAGGTCGGATCCCAGCAAAAACGCGACCGTGGGAGCGATATCCACCATGTTCATGGAATCGTATTGACCAGGGATGACTCCCGCGCCCGCCATGACGAACGGCTCGGTCGTCACGACCTGCTCCGTTCCGCCGTGACCTCCCTGGTTCACGTGACCATGATCGCTGAAGACAAGCAGGGTGTCTTTTGACAGGTCAGCCTGCTGGATGATCTGCTGCAGATAATGATCGCATCTTGCAGCAGCGGCTTCCCAATTCTCATTGACACCTCCCTCGTGATGACCCGCGTAGTCCACCTGGTCCAGGTGAATGAAAATCAGATTGGCTTCGCCGGGATCCAGCATCCGCATTGCCGCTTGCATTACTTCCGCGTCCGCTTCCCTGTCATCTCCAGACGTGTAGAATGATAGATCCACGTCGTTCTGGTCGATCAATTTTTCAAACCAGTAATACGCCGAAATGCCTGTCTTCAACCCGCTGCGATGAAGTGTGGAGAACATTGTTTCCTGCGTGATGGTGGGGATGTCCTCATAATCAAGATTAAACACAGGACCGTCATTGATCTCCGGCCATGCTCCTGTAATGATTGTGGAGTAGCCAGGTTCGGAGTAAGAGGGAGCCTGTGAGCGCATGACGCTCGATGCCCCTTGCGACCTGAGTTGATCGAGGGTTGGCATCACGTCTTTTTTCAGCGATGTGTCCAGGCGGAGCCCGTCGATCAATACGATGATCACCCGCTCAGAAAGCGCCGCGGTTTCGAGCACGGCCGGGGCGGGAGGGTGATCCTTGAGCGGCGACCGGTAGGCAAAAATGGAATCCATCATGCCGATCGCCCAGAAGTAGGCTCCTGCCATCAACCCGATACCCACAAGAAGCACGGAAATTAGTAGAGTGTTCTTTTTCATCTCTTCATCCTCCTCACTTTGATTTGATAATGGCCATGTTTCCCAGCACCGCCCAGGAGGTCAGGAATTCATCGTATGACCTTTGGTAGATCTGGTCTCCGTCCAGAATCGTCAGTTTGTCTTGATCGTACCCGATGACGATCACGGTGTGCTGATAGCGTGCGACCAGGCTTGTCTCGCCGTCAGAACTTGTGTACTCGGACGCTTTTCCTCTTTCCACTCTACCTATGACCCATACGATCACAGGATTTCCATCCGCGATCTGCTCTTTGAGATCTTTCAGTGTATAGCCATAGACATCTGATGAAACGACCCCGTATTTTTTTAGCTGCGCGACAACAGGCGCGGGGTAGACACCGTACCCGGCCGGAGGGATATTCCCCCATTCATCATGCACATCTCCCACAAAACCTTTGTGCGGGTTATCGGAAACAGGTAGATTGAGAAAAAAAGTCACTTCATCGATTTCGACCCCGTAATGGCGTGCGAAAATCACGGCAGAGTTGGATTCACAATCCAGTGAAATCCTCATGGGCTGCCCGGAAATACCCCTTATGAGGTATTCTTCAGCCGCCGTGGGTGAAGGTGTGCTGGTTGGCCTAGGCGTCTTGGTGCTGGTTGGGGTACCCTGCAGGGTGCTTGTACTGGTCAGTGCAGGTGTGAGGATGATTGGAATTGGTGTGTCCGTTGCACTGTCGATGATAGAAAACATGTCATCGAAAAAACCATCTCCGAACTGAAGAACGAGTAATGCACTGCCGGCCAGAAGCAGGAGGACGATGAAGCCCAGCAGCAGGACACTTCTCTTTGACCGGCACTTCCTTTGACCGCCATTCTTAATTTCATTCAGCTGAGTCCTGGCTTTTTCATTGTGTGGATTGAGCGTGAGTACTTTCTCTAAACAAGATTTCATCTCGGCTGTATCGTTGACCACACCAGCGAGCAACCACCAGGCGCGTTCGTTGTCGGGTTCAATATTTAGAACATCTCTCAGAAGCTTCGCCGCGGCTTTTTTCCGCCCTCGGCGACCCCAAATGATTGCCCTGTGAATCTGAGAATTACTATCCATGAATCAACGATGAATCTGAAGGCTTTTTCTTTTTATTTTCGATAAGCTGCCGTTTGTGATTTTGGGGAGTCCCTGCAGATCCAAGTACTCCAAACCCGTCAACGCTCTCAGGTACAGAATGCCCGCATCCGTCACCCGGTTGCAGAACGTGATGTCGAGAAATTTCAGCGATCTCATCAGGCTGATGGTTTTCAAACCAGCGTTCGAGATATCGCAGGAACTCAGATTGAGATGTGTCAGGGTAACCAGGCGGGTAATAAATTCACAACCCTTGTCGGTAATTTTCCTGTTTTCCGAAAGATTGAGGAAGGTCAGCTGTTTGATTTCAACGACTTCCTCCACAAGCTCTTTTAGCATCGCGTCATCAATATTGCGCATGCGAATTGAGATCTCGTGATCTTCCTCAAAATGAAGGATCGATGGACCATGATCCAGAAGATGCCAGGTCGTGTCATGACTTGAAGGGTCTCTGGTATAGAATTCAATCGGTAAGGCTGTGATGTGCTTGAGTTGCATACATCGATTGTATCATTTCTGTTTTGGGCTTCCGCACTGTGCTGGCATGTGAAATTATAATTGGACTGTCATTCCACTTTGAAGAGGTCACCATGACGAATTACTCCCTGCAGCAGGTAAGACATTTAACAAAAAGCGCGAAAATCGTTGAAACGCCTGTATTAATCATGGATAGGGAGAAGCTGCAGGAAAATTGCCGCACCTTTCGCGGGATTTTTAAAAAGAACAAGATCTTTTACTCGGTAAAGGCGAATTGCGCTGATCCGGTCATAAAGCTGCTGGATGAAAATGGGATCAATTTTGATGTTGCAGCGAAAGGTGAGATCGATCAATTATTGCGCCTGGGCATACCTGTGGAGAAGATGATCTTCAGCGCGCCGACGAAGATCCCTGGCCACATTGAGTTTGCATATCAAATCGGCGTGAAAGTTTTTGCGTTCGATTCATATCGAGAGCTGGATAAACTCGCCCTGCATGCACCTGGATCCGAGGTCATCGCGAGAGTCACTGTTTCCAACACCGGCAGTGAATGGCCGCTGGAGAAAAAGTTCGGAGTCGAACCGTCTCTGGTTGTGGATCTGATGATTTATGCCAGAGATAAGGGATTGGTTCCCGCGGGGCTGGGTTTTCATGTCGGCTCGCAGAACCTGGTCCCGGCATCATGGGGGAGCGCGTTGGAAAGCATGGCAAGGTTATCCTCGGACCTGAAGATCGCCGGTGTATCACTCAAGTACATCAATACCGGGGGAGGTTACCCCGCAGACTACAGGCAGGAAATTCCAAGCGTCGATGCAATTGCCGAGGTGATCCATTCCAGTCACAAGAAGCTATTCGATGAGAAGGTAGAGATCTGGGTCGAACCGGGGAGGGGTTTGGTTGCCAACGCCGGTATTTTGGTAACAAGCGTCATCAACCGCACGGTGCGAGATAATAAACTATGGGTGTACGTGGACACTGGAATTTTCCATGGGGTCATGGAAACCTCTCAAGGGTTCAAGTTCCCTGTCTTGACGGAAAAGGACAATGAACCCCGCAGAGAGTGCATCCTCGCAGGACCTTCGTGCGACAGCGTGGATGTTTTTATGGATGGGATCACTTTGCCTGAAACGATCGATGTGGGTGATAAATTATTCTTCCTGAGCGCCGGGGCGTATACGACCAGTGTCGAACACTACAACGGCATCTCCTATCCAGGTGAACTCCTGATCTAGAAAATTATTACCGACTGTATTGGTTATGGTGATTTAAAAAAACCCTTGCGACAAATCGTTATTGCACGCAGGATGGGAGAAAAAAATCCACCCGCAGGTGGAAAGGTGGGCGCGAGAGGGCTCGAACCTCCGAACCTCACGGATGTGAACCGTGCGCT
>CAZCHK010000069.1:0-8884 GCA_964498605.1 uncultured Anaerolineaceae bacterium
AGGGTTCGGTGTACTTCATGGCCAGGGCAAAATAGACCGCCTGCGACCAGCCGTAAGCCAGCCCGAAAAAGGCGGCGAAAGCCCACGCCATCCACTGCTGGTTGACCACGGCCAGCAGGATCATGGCAGGGACAACGGTTCCGACAGATAGCCACATGGACAGCCTGTCTCCCAGCTTGTCCATGATCAGACCGCCGATAAGCGCGCCAGCCACGCAGCCGATGCCCCACACAGCAGCCATCAAGCCCGTCACATCCAGATCCACGCCCAGCGCCTGCCCGATGGACGGGCTCATGAGCTGGTTGGCACCGACGATGACCAGGAAGATGATCAAACCCACGATGGAAGCGGCGATGACCGGCCATCTCTTAAATGCGCTGAATGCTTTCCAGTTGAAGCGCTGGCCTTCCTCTCTCTGGATCTCCTTGACGAAGAAGAGCAGCGGGATGGGCAGTAGAGTGAGAACCGCCAGGAAGTAGAACAGCGTCGGCCAGCCCAGGTTGAGGGCGATGAAGCCCGATGAAGCCGCAGCGACGATCACGCCGACAGAGCGCCCGCCGACCATGAAGCCCTGCAGGATGCCCTTTTCACTTTCGGGTGTGATATCTAGCGCCAGCCCATCAGTGCAGGTGTCGTAGAATGCCATGCCCAGCTGGAGCAGAAATGCGATCGCCACAAAGGTCCAGTATTGCGTGCCGGGGTTGACATTGGCCACAACCAGCAAACAGGCCATTTGCACGAGCAGGCCGATCAGGATATATGGCTTGCGGTGCCCTAATTTGAAGAAACTGAACCGATCACTGAGAATGCCGAAGAAGATCTTGATGATGAATGGAATGAGGGCGATGGTTGAGAAAATACCGACCATGCCCATGTCGAGCCCGTTGGCAAGCATGTACCGGGCATTGATGGAGGCAAAATAGCCCAGGATGGTGCCCTGGGTGAAGTACAGCAGGGCGAACAGGCTGTATCGAAGCGCTTTGGGTTGAGTTTGCATGGCAGTCCTCTTTTCTGGAAAGGATGATGGATTGATTATACAGTAAGACCTGAGGAGCAATCAGACGGGGGGAGATACCCGCCCTGGAAGGATGACCTTCACCCCTCTTTCCATAAGTATGAGAGGGGTGTGTTTCATCTCAACCTGCTTTCTTTTCATTTTCCGGTGTGACCCAGTAGCTGCCGCCACCGCGCTCACGGCGCAGGTAGCCGAAGTCCACCAGGTCGCGGCGGATGCTGACGTAGTCCTGCCGGTAGAGGGATTTGAGCACCTCGTTCACCTCGGCTTCCGTGTACATCCTTGCCGGGTCGAACTTCGTGATGACCCACCTGAGTATGACCTCCGTGCGCTTGGGCTTGGGGGGCAGGCTGACCAGGACCCCGTTCTGGACGTGCGCGCGCAGGATCTTCTTATCTTCATCGCTCCAGTCCAGCAGATCGATCCAACCTTCGGCTGAACGCGGGACCCTCTCCAGGGGCTGCAGGGATTCAATTCGGGCAGCCAGATCTTTGAACCTCGCCAGACCCGCAGGATTGACACGGTAATAACGCTGCGTGCCGGCAGTACGCAGAGAGATCAATCCGCACTCGCGCAGCCGCGCCAGGTGATGTGAAATAGTCGGCTCGGTGAGAGCCAGCGCGTTTGCCAGGTCTCCCACGGTGCGCTCCTCAGCCTGCATCAGGCGCAGCAGGTCCAGGCGGCTTTCTTCACTCAGTGCTTTCATCATGAACAGGAATTGAGCTCTTTCATCAGTGATCATCATTCATCTCCTATTTGATATCTATCTATTTAGATGTTAATCTAATTAGATAGATCTGTCAAGAGATTCTGATAGTGATCACCACCCTCGCAAACCTTGACCAGATGCTCGACGGGTGATAAACTTTTTCATATTTAAGAAAGGAGGCGCAAATTTTATGATATCCGCAAATAGAGTTTCTCGCTCAGTATTCAGCGCGCCTCCGGTGCAACCTTAAGGTAAATGCTTTTTGCTTTGGCTCCGATCACATCCGCAGGCGCGCCAGCCCTGCGGTTTTTTTGTCATCCGTAGGGGAAGGATCAAGCGGTGCTCCCGCGCCGCAACCAGGAAAGAAAGAGAAGAAATGAAATCACAGTATGTTGAGGCTTACTTTGATCAGATCGAAGACAGGATCGTGAAAAAACAAGCCATCAAAACGCAGACAAAATACCTGCGCAAACCTTCGCTGGCGGTACAGCAGTTCATCAAAACGCAGAACGACAGCCGCTCCAGCTTTACCTTTACCTACAAAGCCAGCCGTCACGAGGAGTCCTGGCTGCTGCAATCGTTAGGCCACCTGTACGAGCATCAGTGGATCAACGATGTGCTGAGGATGATCAAGGGGGGCAAGGAGGCCTCGGTGTACCTGTGCCGCGGCGGTACATCCAGCGAGGGACATCTGGTGGCCGCCAAGGTCTACCGCCCGCGCATGCTGCGCAATCTGAAGAACGATCAGCTCTACCGGCTGGGACGTGCCGTGCTGGACGAGGAATGCAAGCAGACGGTTGACCTGGGCATGCTGAGATCGCAGAAAAAGCGCAGTGTGTACGGCGAACAAATCCGGCATCAGTCCTGGATCGCTTATGAATTCATGACCCTGAAGAAGCTGCATCAAGCCGGCGCCGATGTGCCAAAAGTATATGAAATGGCGCACAACGCGATCCTGATGGATTATGTCGGCGATGAACACCAGGGCGCTCCGACGCTGAACACCATCAACTTGAATCTGTCTGAGGCAAAAGAGCTCTTTAAACGAGTGATGGTCAATGTCGAGCTGATGCTCAAGAACGGATTCGTCCACGCTGACCTGTCCGCTTACAACATCCTCTACTGGGAAGGCAGGATCACCCTGATCGACTTCCCGCAGGTGGTCGCCCCGAAGTCCAACCCGTACGCCTACGCCCTGTTCGCGAGAGATGTGAAGCGCATCTGCGAGTACTTTGCCACCCAAGGGGTGGCCTGCTACCCGCAGCGCATGGCAGACCGGATGTGGAAGGCGCACGGCTTTCAAACCAGCGTAAGGAAGCTGCCGGAAGAGGAGACGGTCAATCGCGAGGACAAATGGGCGGACGATCGATAAAAAAGCGGGTATCCTCCCCGTGACCAGGGTCACAGAAAGACAAGGCCCTTACTGTATAATTGATTCATCAATCCAATTGGAGGTACTGTATGATCGGTGAGTTAAGCCCTGAAGTTTTAAATGCCCTGCTGGAGACGATACCGGCAGAGTTTTCCATCGTGGACGCCAATGACAAGGTGCTGGCGTGGAACCGCCACGAAACACGCATCTTCAAGCGCCCGGTGGCGGCGGTCGGACGCGACATTCGTAACTGCCACCCCCCGAAAAGCCTGGATGTGGTTGAAAAGATCATCGGTGAAATGAAAGCCGGCAAACGCGACAAAGCCCGCTTCTGGATCGACCTGCCCCTCATCCCGGATGCCCCGCTTCAGAAAATCATGATCGAGTATTACGCGCTGCGCAATCCCAAGGGTGAATACCTGGGCTGCCTTGAATTCAGCCAGAACATCACCGAGATTCAGGCACTTGAAGGACAGCACAGGCTTCTGGATTGATCCTTGACCAGGGACTTTTTCACCAGGAGCCTGGGTAACATTCTGAAAGGCGCCCTGGGAGGGTTGGCCTCAGGGGTGCTCATCTGGGTGATTCATGTGCTGCAGATCAGCAGCGGGTCTTCATCCACGTCATCCAGCCTGATGCTGGTGATCGTGTACAGTGTTCTGCTGGGAGCTGCCATCGGCCTGGGCGTGACGCGTCCGCAGGTGAGGAACTGGAAGCACGGCCTGCTGATTCTCATCTGCGCCTGGCTGATGTGCCTGTTCTTCGTTCCGCTGATCCTGATGATCTTCCTGACCTTCTCCTTCAGCCTGCCATCACTGCTCCTGCTGGCAGGCGGAGCGCTGCTGCTGATCGCGCTCATCATGGTCTTCGCACAGTTCATTCTACCCTATCCATGAACCAGACAGATCCCAAACTGACCTTCCCGTGCGATTTTCCTCTCAAGGTGATCGGCTTGGATGTGGAAGGCTTCGGATCCATCATCACGAGCATCGTCCTGCAGCACGTTCCAGACCTGATGACGGAAAATATCACCACCCAGACCAGCCGCCACGGCCGGTACCGCTCCATGTCTTATCAATTCATTGCCAGGAGCCGCGAGCAGGTGGACGCGCTGTACAGGGAGTTGAGTGCCAATCCCAACGTGAAAATGGTGTTGTAAAATTAGGTCATGCTGCGCTGCTTTTTGAAGCTCCATAAACGCTACAACCGAAAACCTGATTTTGAAGAGTTTCGCCGAGCCATCCTGGACCCTGCTCCGGGACATGTACCGGTTGGAGACCTGTTTGCTGATTTCGAAAGCATCAGCTGCTTCCTTGATGAGCCCGTCATTGATGGCATTGGAGTGACCAGCGATAAGCAGCACAAGATCACTCTCAAAGACCTGACAGCCGGCTACCGCTACGTGGAACAATCCATCCGCTTCTGTATTAATGCCGGCTGGGATTATGTGTGGAGCTTCAGCTCCATCCCCTTTCCTGGTTTTATGAACCTGCTGGCTGAGAACACGGCGCCTGCTGCCAGGGGTCGGCTGAGAGCATGGGTGAATGACAACCGCGGACCGATCACCAGCTGGAACGAATTCGAGCAGTACAACTGGCCAACTGATTTTCATGGAATCAACTTTCTTTCCCGACTGGTGGCGCAGCGCTGCCCTGATGGATTGAAAGTAATGGTTATCCCGGGAGGCGTGTTCGAGTGGACGACCTGGCTGATGGGATTGGTTCCTTTCAGTTATGCGCTGGTTGATACACCCGACCTGGTGCAGGCAGTTATTGAAAAGGTTACGGCTAGCATTATCGGCGTGGTGGAAGACCTGCTGGACGAGCCCAACCTGGGAGGATTCTTTATGGGGGACGACCTGGGTTTTGCCAGCGGGACTATGGTCTCGCCGGCAGTCCTGCGTAAATACTTCATGCCGCAAACCAAAAAGGTCGTGCAGTGCGTGCGCCAGACGGACAAGCTGTTCCTTTTTCATTCCTGCGGAAATATGTACAGCATGATGCCCGATTTGCTGGAAATGGGCGTGCAAGGCAAACACAGCTTCGAGGACAAGATCCGGCCAGTGGAATCGGTTTACAATGAATGGGGCGCCAAGATGGCATTGATCGGCGGAATGGATGTGCACCTGCTGGCAACCGGAACAGAGGATGCCATACGTAAGCGGGTCCGCGAGATCCTGGATGTGTGCGGCAGCGGAGGGCACTATGTCTTCGGCACAGGCAATTCAGTCGCGAATTACATCCCCATAGATAACTATCGCATCATGCTGGACGAACATCAGTCTTGGAACGAGGAGCATTTTCCCCATGAGTGAAACCCTTTACAATCGAATCTACGCGCTGGTGCGCCAGGTGCCGCAAGGCAAGGTGGTCGCCTACGGGCAGGTGGCGCGCATGGTGGGGGGCTGCACGGCGCGCATGGTGGGCTACGCCATGTCCGCGCTGAAGAGCAGCAAGGCTGTCAACGACGTGCCTTGGCAGCGGGTGATCAACAGCCAGGGGAAGTGCAGCGTTTTCGGCGATGGGATAGGCAACTCCCTGCAAATGCAGTTGCTGCAATCTGAAGGAATCGCGTTTGAACCAGACGGCCGCGTCACCGATCCACGCTACTGGTGGGTGGAACGTCCGTTCTAAAACTACAGGAGGCAGAATGAGATTTGGCATCATGACCATGCAGCTGAACGAATTGATCCCGCCGGGTAAACCCTCGCAGGAGATCATGGCTGAACTGATGAAGTTCAACCACGCGCAGCTGGCGGAAAAATTGTTCAATAAGGGATTCAACCCCATCGAGCTTGGCGGCGACCTGGCCATGTTCCTTCCACAAAGCTACAGCACGCAGACACTGGAAGAACTGCTTGAGCTCAAGGAAGCGCGGGGAGTTGAGTACACGATGCATCTACCGCTGTGGTCCGTGGAGACATCCACACCCCAGCAGCATGTCAGGCGCGGATCAGCGCAGGCCCTGATCGAGATCATCAAGACCACACTGCCCCTGAACATTGAACGATACGTGATCCACGCCACCGGGGCGCTGGCTTCGGAATTCAGCGCCATGGACCTGCCAGAGGTCGGCAAGGCGATCATCCTGCGCCAGTTCCAGGCTGGAGCGCTGGAATCGCTGCAAACCATCATTCGCGAAACAGGCATCAACAGCCGCCTGCTGGCCGTGGAAACAATCGAATTCCCCTTCGAGCTGACCTGGGAGCTTGCGGAACAGGCCGACACCTCGATCTGCCTGGATGTCGGACACGTGATGAGTGGATTTTCCGGGCCTGTGGACTTGTTCGAAGTGCTGGAGAAAGTGCTGCCCAGGCTGGGCGAGATTCACCTTCACGACTCTCCTTACTGGCGCAAAGAGGGCAAGGTTGTGTACCACCGCGATCATTCCGTGCTCGGCACCGGGGAGCTGGATGTATGGCACCTGCTCCACCGCGTCCAGGAAGCTGCTCCACAGACGCCGCTCATCTTTGAGCTGACGCTTGAAGAAGCGATCCAATCCATGCAGTACGTCAGCAACGTAGCGCCCTTCGCGCTGGGATAATGTATTCGCTGTTCGTGTTATCCGCTTTTTCGCTGTTGAAGGAGTGATATACTCCTTGAATCAAATGACTGGAGACTTGATGAGACGATCCTTTTTCTATCTTTCAGCATTCATCATACTGGCAGTTTTATTGGGAGCATGTCAAACTTCATCTGCAGAAGAGATCCTACAGAACACATTGCAGAAAATCAGCTCGAACAAAACCACTTCGTTCTCCTACACGCTGACCGTCGACGAATCAGCCAGCCAGTATCTTTTATCCATCCTCGGAGATGGATATCAGGAAGGGAATGAAAGGATCTACCTTAAATTGAGCAGCCCGGAGACAGCCAGCGAAAGCATCGAGATGATCCTGGTCAAACCGGAGCAGACGATCTATTCCCGCCTGGGGGATGCATCAGGGTGGTCGCTGGAACCGGCCAGCGACAACGGCACCATCTACTTTACATTCGCTCTGTGGCTGCTGGAGAGCGAAAAGGACATCCAGATGCTTTTCCAGAATCCAAAACTTCTGGGAACTGTGGAAAAGAACGGCACGCGCTGCCACCACCTTCAATTTGACCTGGACAGCAAGCAGTTCTTTGAGATCCTGGCGCCAGGTCAGCTGGAGACATGGGGCGACCTGACCTTCAAAACGACCCGGGCGGACATCTACATTTCCAGGACGAGCGGCAACCTGGTTAACGCGGAATTCAGCGTCGCCTGGTATGAATCAAACCAAGAAAACGCCACCAGCATCATCTGCGACATCTCATTCAGCGATTTTAATGAAGACGTCACATTCCCGGAATATTAGGCCAATCGTTATTACATAAGAAGCAAACCGTGCGGCTGGCCAGCAGCACGGTTTTAAGTTACCAGTATGAAATGCGAGCGCTTACTGGATAGGGATGTAAATGTCCGTGCGCATGTCTTCGGGTTTGGTCTTGGCTGAATCATCCAGATAGACCTCGAAGGGTTCGCACTCGCGCAGCTTTTCGCCGCTGGAGGGGTACCAGTCCCGGTAGATCGAGGACCAGGCAGCCGTCAGCCCCTCAAACGGGCCGACGTAGTGGAAAACTGCGAATCGCCCACCTGCGATCCTGTCCACCTTCACATCCCCTTCATCCGAGACATCGGCAGCATCATCCACGATGAAAGCGCCAATATAGCGGCTTTCCTCAGGTGGTGTTGTCATCGGCTCGTCAGGGCAGATGCCAAGGCAGCCGCGCTCATACTTCCAAAGATTGTGCATATCCATATAGGTACACAGGTTCTTGAATGATCTGCCAGCTGCCTTGTTGAATGTGCCGTCCTCAAAACCCCGCGCGGTGGCGGTGACGATCTTCCAATCCGGATTCGTACGGATTTCGTGATCCATTTCTATTCTCCTTGTCATCAATGGCTTTTCTTCCTGAAAGGTCAGGCCGGTGATCCTTTTCGTGCGCGCCTCTTGCGGGGAACAATGAAAAGCCTGCCGGAAGGCTTTGCTGAACGACGCCGGCGAGTCGTAGCCAGCCTGCAGCGCGGTCTGCGTGATGGAGCAGCCTTCCTCAACCAGCTGCCTGGCCGCCCTGGCAAGACGCAAGCGGCGCACGTACTCTGCCATGGGTATGCCCATGAATGCGGTGAAGATGCGGTGCAGATGGAAGGGTGAGAAACAGGCTATCCTGGCGAGCTCCTCCAGCTGTAAGGGCTCATCCAGGTGCTGATGAATATGCGCGATGAGCATGTTCAGACATGCCTGGTAAAAGCGTCTGGTCTGAGGTCGAAAGCTCTGTTTCCGTCCGTCTGTGTGGATCACCATGCCCAATTTATATCATGAGCACCGCACCAAGGCTTTGCATTTCTTGCTACATTTCCAGCAGATCAGGGTTGCGTTAACTGGCTGTAGACAGTCTGCAGGGCCTGCAGCCCGGACAAGCGGTGGATCTCCAACCCCGCATCGGTGAGATAAATATCCGCCACTTCCTGTTCTTCGCGCAGCCCGCCGTTGGGCAAATGCTGCACCGCGCCCCAGAAGTTCCACAGCGGGATGTCGTACTCGTATGCAAGCAGAGCGGTTTCCTGATTCAGGCGTTCATCCCCCTCGCGGTTGTCCGCCTTGGTGGCCAGGATGGGAACCACGCCCCGCTCGACCAATGCGTCCAGTATCTTGTGCATGTAGTCAATATTGCGAGCTTCCCAGTGCGTACCCAGGTTTATGAAGATGATGGATGGATTCCAAACACGCAGCTCACAATCCAGGGGGGTCTCGTTTTCCATG
>CAZCHK010000070.1:0-8857 GCA_964498605.1 uncultured Anaerolineaceae bacterium
CCAGCACTTCGCCGCACAATTCGTTCCAGGGGATCCAGTCGGACTGCACCATGGGCATGGGTCCTTGCGTAGATAGTGTGGAGAGGTCAACGCGGCCTATGGTTGGTGAGTAAAGGTCCAACAGCAGTTGTTCGCCGGAAAACGCCTGGCAGTGTCCGCTCAGGCAGTAGACGCTCACAGTTTCACCCATGCGCCTGACACCCATGCTGCCGGTGCTGTTCCTGCCAGGATTAAGCATAACAAAAACAAACGCTCCCTCGCTGTCCCGCGGCAGGTTGACGCGATAAGCGCGCAATTCCTCGCTACGGATGAGCACACCGCCTCCCAGGAGCGCGGTAACGGTGAGATCGGAGAATTCCGGCTCGACTGAGGCGCCATTTTCATAGGTTGTGTGATTGATGGCAATAAAGCGCAGTTTGGTGTCGGGCACGAGGTCGA
Organism: uncultured Anaerolineaceae bacterium; assembly: GCA_964498605.1. Classification (GTDB taxonomy): domain Bacteria; phylum Chloroflexota; class Anaerolineae; order Anaerolineales; family Anaerolineaceae; genus JBGQAS01. The sequence goes on from CAZCHK010000070.1 coordinate 439, forward strand.
AATCGACATTGATATTGACCGTGGAGGTATCGTCGCCGTAAGCTTTGACGGTCTTCAGCTGAATGTTGGCGACGGACTGGGAGCTGGTGCTGAGCGTTTCGCCGGGTTGAATGATTCCGAAAACATCCACGTCTGAAAGGCTGGAGCCGTCGGCAGGCACCCTGGAGACCGCGCCTTCGACGAGGATTGCCACTCCAGAATCGGGAGGCAGTTTGGTTTGTTTCTGGGGTGCCGTGGCGATGAAGATTGCCGTCACTGCCGCCGCGAGCAGCGCAATGCCGATCAGGATGATGCTCCACAGTGGCATCTTGACCCTGCTGCGGTTGCGCAGAACGACCACGGAAACATTGTCCACGACGTTGCGCCCCATGGCAAGCGCGCTGAGATGCTTGGCAGCGCCGGTGGGATCCTCGTAGCGATCGATAAGGGCGAATTCCTGCTCGTTGATGGCGTTGAACAAGCCATCAGAGGAGAGGACAATCTTGTCGCCGGGTTTGAGACGGTAATGCGTCACCGCAGGCGCCCTGCCCGCCAGGTTCTCAGGCAATGCGCGAGGCTGTGCAGCGTTTCTGAACAGCTGCGCTTTGTTGTTGTACACCAGGTAGGCACGCGTGTTGGTGCCAGTCTGAATGGTGTACGCGCTGCCTTTGCTGACCGCGACCAGAGTGTAATGCGCCTGCGCGCTGAACTGCGCCTGCAGCGCGTAGCCCACCTGGGCAGCGGTGTGGAATGCATCCAGGCTGGTGGAATGGGTGAACTCGCGACGCACAAAATCGGAAGCCTGGGCGGGTTCCGGAGCTCCTTGCCAGCCGCCATCCATGACGAAGCCGATCTGGAATTGCAGGCCGCCGCGGGTCTCAACGCTGCCGGTGAAGATTGCGTCCACCAGGCGTTGGGTGGCGCTGGTTGCACCTATCTGTTGGTCTTTGCCTAGTCGGATAGTAGTATTTTCCATCATGTGTTCCTGTTATTGTGACTCATCGTCATCTTTTATATTTTTACAATTACTGTCTTGTAAATCCACATAACCATCTTGGTCATTATCATTTCCATCATTGCACTGAGTTGTTGGGGGAACCGTTTCCTCAGTAGGTGTTTCATCCGTCGGGGTCTCCTCAGTAGGCGTTTCATCCGTCGGGGTCTCCTCAGTAGGCGTTTCATCCGTCGGGGTCTCTTGTGTTATTGCTTGAGTGGTTGAAATGATAGTAATCATGGGGGTTTGTTTTAGATCTGGCGTGCTGGTTGCCGTTGGTGCTACATATCCTCGGGGTGTGCGTGTGGCGGTGGGCAGTGGTGTGTCTGAAGGAGCCGGGGTTGGCTCGAGAACAATACCCCTGACGAACTGCCAAAGCTCGTTGCGAGTGCCTTCCACAACCTGGAATACGCCATCGATCCATCGCACAGACCAGCCTTCCGCCATGTCCTGCTCCGCTTCGGGGGGCTTTACAAACCAGCATTGGTCCTGTAGGCAGTCCATGTCCACGGCACCGATGCTTGGATCGTAGCGCACACCCATAATCGATCCCTTTACCCACATGCGCGCGTCGTCGGGGGTGAGGATGACAAAACGCTTGCCTTCAGGGTAGCCTTCAGGCAGCACCACCAGCAGGCGGCCCCTGGTCAGGCGGAGGGTGCTTTCGGAAGCGTTGTTATCGCCGAAAACGATCTCGCTATCCGGCGCGAGATAGAGGCTTGCCTGCCCGGGAAAGATCAGACGGATGAATCCGTCCTGACTGCCGGTGCTGATGCGTGTCCCGGGGACGAAGTCGATCAGGGATTCCAGTATCTCCTCGTCACCTCTTGAATCCCGCTGACTTCCGTCGACTCGGGTGAGCAGCACATCGGGTCCTTCCAGCGACATGACATAAACCTGGGAGGGCGGTACGACGACTTTTGGCGTGGGTTGCGCCTGGGCGCGTGTCGACGTGAAGCGCGGCACCACCAGCGCGGCGGTGATTGCCAGCGCTACGAGAATACCCGCGCCGATCAGGGCGGGTTTGCGCATGTTGGTCTTGCGGTGCGCGCCAGGCATTTCAATTACCACCACGGAAACGTTGTCGTTGACATTGCGATCCAACGCCTGCTTAACCAGACGTTTGGCTACCTGATCCTGTGGACTTTCGAGCACGATACGCGTGATCTCTTCAGTCTCCACGAAATGCCCCTTCCCGTCGCGGCGGGTTTTGGTCAGACCGTCGGAACAAAGGACTATGCGGTCACCGGGCTGCAGCTGGTATCCCTGGTTCGCCAGTGCTTCCGCGTCGCTGGTCCGTTCACCGTTCCAGTAGATGCCCAGGTCCACATCAACGCTCTCCTCGTAGGCAATGGAGCGCACCAGTTCGTCCCGCTTGGGATGATGTGCGGCTTCCTCGGGTTTGAGCTTTTTCGCTTTAACTACTTCCCAAGCCCAGGTGTGATCGACTGTGAGCTGGCGGATGGATTTGTTTTTTTCATTGACAAGATAAATGCGGCTGTCGCCAATGTTGGCGATGTACAGGCGGTTCTGGTGCACCACCGCCACGGCGGCGGTAGAGCCCATATCGCGCTTGCGGGAATCGCTCATTGCCTCATGGTACACATCGCGGTTCACCTTCTGCAGCGCGTCCTTGAGCATTTTGAGGATGTCCGTGTCAACGGAATTGGCGAAGTAATCCATCACGCCCTTGACCGTGGCTTCAGCGGCACGCTCACCGGCGCTTTCGCCGCCAATGCCATCCGCCACCACGCCTACAGTCAAAAACAATCCGCTGCGGGTACGGATCTGTTTGACATCACAGCGGTCTTCATAAAACCGCGAGGAGGCGCGACCGATATCGGAATCCTGGGAGATGTAAGGGGAAGAAGAGTTATCTGTCATAAGCTGTGGCTAATTCTATATCAATTTATACCGAACAACCACTTGCGTTTTTTGCCAGTGGTCACTACCTCGTCGCGTGCATAGCGGTTCAGGAAAGACACTAGATCAGAGACATTGGGGCGGAATTCGGGGCGCTTGGACATGCAGGTCATGATCATCTCATCCAGGTCTGGCGGTACGGTTGGATTCTGCGACCTGACATCTTCAGGTTGTTTATACAGGATGGCGCTGGTAAGGCTGCCTTCAGTCATGCCGATGAAGGGCATCTTGGTGGTGAGCATGCGGTAGAGCAGCACGCCGACAGCGTAGATATCCACCTTGGTAGCATCCAGCTGAAATTCGGGAGCCAGCTCGCCGCGCACGTAGTTTAACCGCTCGGGGGACATCCACGGCAGCGCTCCAGCGTCCTGCTGAATGCGGCGCACCTTGGCGGCGATACCGAAATCAATCAGCACCGGCTCGAAGGGGGTGCCTTTGTCCAACACCTTGCGGAAAAGGACGTTATCCGTCTTGACATCGTTATGGGCGTACCCCATGGAGTGAACATAACCCAGGGCTGCGGCGACTTTGCTGGAAATGGCGCAGGCCTCGCCAACGGTCAGTTGATTCACGTTTTTGAGCAGATCCCGCAGCGAGCCGCCAGCGAGATATTCCATGACGAAGTACCAGGGGTAACCTTCCAGCTCAGTGGCGCGCTCGTAGTAAAGTGTGCGACCGATCTCTGACATGATGGGAACCACGCGCACAATGGAGGGATGGCTGAACCGGGTGAGGATCTCCACCTCGGCTTTGAGAGCGTTCATGAAGAAGCGGTCGTTGGTCGCGCGGCTGATTTTTAGTGCGACATCGCCGTGGCCATTTTTTGCATACGCGGCGCGCACGACGAACGCCATGCCACCGCTGCCTTCAGGGAGGATTTCCTTGATGACGAACTGCGATATTTTCTGGTTGATCTTTACAGTAGACATGCTTCAGGGTTCTCCTGTACTAGATGCGGTGGGTAGCGCCGTCGTCGATGATAGAAGTGTCGTCGGAAGGCGCGTCGCCCGGCAGTCTTGGCGGTAGATTCGGCGTGCTCACGCCATCGGGTTTGGTGAACGTGAAGCGCAGCTCAATGCCGCCTCGCTCCACCTGCCCCAGCTCGAGCATGTCATCGCCATGCAGTTCAACGGACATGAGCGGTTCAAGGCGATTGCCGTTGAGGTGCGTGCCCCACTGGCTGTCCTCATCGCGGATGAAGAAAGTGCCGTCCTCGTCCAGGATGGTGCAGTGCAGGCGGCTGATGGGGCTCTCCTCCTGCCCGGCAGTGCCCTGGAAAATCAGTTCAGCATGTCTGCGTGACCTGCCAATGGGAGTGGTGCCGAAGATCTCGAAGACGCTACGTTCGCCATCCTCCAGTCCCTTGGTGACAACGATATAGGCTTTTGCGGTCATGATACGGCGGCGCTTGGTGATGCTGGTGACGATTTCCAAACCCTTCTGGATAATGTCGCCGCCCTTCTGGATAGCTTTTCCGGCGCCGGAAGCGATCTGCTTGCGGAAGATGATCACCAGGACGACCGCGGCGGCTGCCAGAACCAGGCTGACGATCTGGATGATCAGGCTGACACGGGCAGCCTCAACATTGATAATCCCAGCGACCGGTTCGCTACGGGTGATGAAACCCAGCTCGTCCTGCACTTCGACCTGGACGGTGACGGGATTATCGCCGGACTTCTTGATGTCGCGGATATCCCAGGTGAATTCAAAGGGAGAAGAAGGTGATTCCAGCGTGGAGACAGTGCTGCCATCGATCAGCAGCGTGGCACGGGTCAGATTGCGCTGATAGCCATCCGGCCATTCCACGGCGGCGCGCACGGTGGTTGAAGTGGGTTCGAGAGCGTTGTCGTTCATGCCGTTGATGCTGCGTTCAATGAGAAAGGCGGGAAGCGGTTTTTGAACCAGCAGCACCGGCGCCTGCACGTTGACCGTGAATACGGCGTTGTCGTGCACGGTGTCAGCCGCATTGGAAATGAAAACATGCCTTTCAGATGTGCTGGTGTTGGAAGAACGGAATGTCACCTCATATTGAGTGCGGCGGGAATCGATCTGCTCGAACATCGGGTCCAGGACATAAGGCGTGTCGTAGTAGTAAAAGTCGCCCTCGGTCGATGAGGCGATCAGGTTGAAATCAGCCGTGTTCTCCTGGACATGGCGGAACTGGACCACGTTGATGATGGGGGCGCTCACGTCGCTGATGAGGCGGTTGAACTCGTCCCAGGGTCCCTTTTTGTTGGTTTCGAGCGCGGAAGTGAAAAAGAGAATAAACTCGGAGCGCCCATCGTCCTCCACGTTCTTAAGCGCATTGAGCGCGTAGTTGACACCTTTCAGACCGCTAGTCAGGTTACCGGTGGTAGGCTGGTATTTCTGCAGGGCTTCTTCAAGGTCTTGCGGAGACGAACTGAAATCGCTGATGACGAGCGTCTCTTCTCCTCGCACGGCAAGGATCATGACCGTGTCCGTGCCGTCCATGGTCTTTAGAAATTCCTTGATAACCTTTTTCATGGCGGAGATGCGGGATTCCTGGGTGATGATATTGGCGGAAGGCATGGCGCCGGGGTCGATAACAAAAATGACGCGTGCGCCGATATCCAGGGCGTTGAGGGTGAAGGCGACCTCTTTCTGGTCCTCTTCGACGCGGATGTCTTCAGCTTTCAATTCGCCAATAGGATCGCCTTTTTCGTCCAGTGCCTGGAAGGAAACGCGCACCTCAGGGAAAGCCGAAGCATTCACCGCGGTGATATCCAGCGAAGTGAGTGTGCTGGCTGCAAGGCTAGAGCTGGCAATGGAAAACAGCATGGCGGCTGCGAGGGTGATGCTTAAAAGCGCCCAGGTTCGTTTTTGCATAAAAAATCCTCCAAAAAGTGTTGAGAAGCTCCCGAAAGGAGAATACCCGCTCATCTTCTCGTGAATAATTATATACTGCAAAAGAATCAGGATCGCATGACTGAACGCCTTACAGTTTTATTAGGACACGAAGCTGTACCCCCCTGTTTTTGCGCGCAAAAAGCTCACTGGTCGAATTTCCAGAGACGGATGTTCTTGACGATGGTCGAATGACCATCCCACTCTGACCCATCAAAAAGGCCAGTAGCAATTTGAACATTTCCAGTAGCGGATCGCGAAGAACAGTCCAGTTCCTGAATAAACACATCGTTCACATAAAAATAACACGTTTGTGTGCTATCGATGAGTTTTAAAGTATTGACCTGATCTTTGATTGTGGCAAGCGTAACAGCTCCACTGGATATTGTTTTGTTGGTACTTGAAGAGCCTGTCCAATTATCAAAACGCCAGGACCCATTACAATGAATTATTAATCGATAATTATCGTTTCCATCTAAACTCCTGAAAACGAATCCAAAATCCCATGCATGTTCGTCTGCATTATACGGCGTGACGAAGTCAGCTTCCAGGATGTAATTTTCATAATACTCGCCAATGAAGTACGTGCTAACAAAATTATCTTCTTTGTGCTCTAGCCTTATCTGATCAATTTTTTGGAGCAAAGTGCTGTTGCGAGTTAGGGAACTCAAAAAGTCATTTAGTGCATTCTGAGTGGCAGTAGCAGCTAATGAAGTTGCTTCAGCCTTTGCGGTGCGCGTGACGCGGTACGCACGGGCGGTCGCGGTATGCTCAAGGTTAGTTTGATGAATTTCACCGCCAATGAAGAATCCACCAATGAGAACCATTAAACCAATGAATAACCACAACAAGGGGTTGAGTCGGTTAGCGGTTTTTTCTGCTTGTTGCGAGGCTATATAATGTGGTGGTCCCCAGCCAGAGGATGTGACCGGTTCATAGATTTCCGAGGGATATTTATCTCCCGCCTGAACTTCCACTTCATCTTCTTTCTCATAAACACGCTGCGTGTGATTCTTTTCCTCCTCAACCTCCTGATCACCGGTGTGCAGCTCGTCCTCCACCACTGATTCAGTTGTAAGTATTTCCTTTAGAGACTGCTTTTTGGTTTCAATCGTCGGCGGGGCAATTGCTAGCACGGCGGTTTGCGTACCGGCAAGCTTTTCTAGAGCAATGTTGAATGCTGTCATATCAGCATAGCGGTTATCAGGCTCTTTGGCTAAGGCTTTGATGAGCACCTGCTCACTCTCTTCCGGCAGGTCGGGAATGTATTGAATCGGCCGTGGCAGCGGCTCGGTAGCCTGCTTGAGTACCACCGCCATGGGGGTATCGGCAGTGTAGGGCTTGTGTCCGGTGATCAGTTCGTACAGCACCACACCGAGCGAGTAGATGTCTGTGCGACCGTCGATGCTCTTACCCAACCCCTGCTCGGGGCTCATGTACTCAGGGGTTCCCACCCCCACCCCGGTACCGGTTAGCGTCTGCCCGTCTGCGGCATCCAGGATTTTGGCGATGCCAAAGTCGGAGAGCATCAGCGCGCCGGAATCGGTGACGAGGATGTTGGAGGGCTTCACGTCGCGGTGCAGCACTCCGTGCTTGTGAGCGTAGTCCAACGCGCTGGCAACCGGGATCAGCAGTCGGGCGGCATCCTGCCACGGTACGGGCTGCCCCATGCGTTGTTTGAGCGTGCCGCCGGGCAGGTATTCCATCACCAGGTAGGGTTGATTGTCTTCATCACCATAGTCGGTAACCTTGACGATGTTTGGATGGGTCAGTTTGGCGAGTGCCTTGGCTTCGCGCTCGAAGCGCGTCAAAGTGCGGGTTAACGTTTCAGGTGTGATACGCTCCATGCGGATGACTTTGACGGCCACATCGGCTTCCAGGCGTGTATCGAAGGCTTTATAGACGATTGCCATGCCACCTTCGCCGAGACGCTCGAGGATGTGGTACCTGCCAAGGCTGTTACCGATGAGATCCGTCATGGGTTACCCCTTTGAATGAGATAGCGGAAGTATAGATGGTGCGGAGTGAACTGTCAAACAAAGTGGGAACCTGCAAGGACACCAGAATGAGTACATGGTGAGTGTCATGATTTATTCGTCGACTGGCATGGTGCAACGGAAGCCGGTAAATCGATAGTACTCCAGTTCTTCATTAAAATCCAAAAACTGTTCTCCATAATCCGTATTGATTGTTTCGACAGAAACAGATTTTCGAATAGTCCATTCGGGTAGCGACTCTCGAGCTGAACCCCCCTTGATAAAAGCAGAGTACACGCCATGACCATTTGGTCCTCTTTTTGGAGAAACCCATTCATTAACATTTCCGATAAGATCTTGTACACCAAAAGGACTATCTCCAAGTGGCAAGCTTCCTACTCTCATTATGGTACTAAGAGCAGAATTATTATTCAACTTTATATTTGCATAATCACTTGTTGTTGGAGTCAAATTTCCCCAGGGAAAGAACCTGTCATCATATCCTCCAGCAGCCATCTCCCATTGATGGCTGCTGGGCAATGATTTATTTTGCCAAAGGCAATACGCCTCTGCTTGTGAATAAGTTACGGCGTTCATTGCATGATTGGAATAGCTCGAATTAGAATAGACACTCCTGGATATATCAGGTGGGTGGGTACATACCCCCGCTGCTTCACAAGCC
>CAZCHK010000071.1:0-8752 GCA_964498605.1 uncultured Anaerolineaceae bacterium
CGCAGCCACATTGATCGAATGCCCATGGGTGACATCCAGACGACCCTCCTCAGCCTGATCACACTCAACCCGGAATTGGATTTCTTGTTTCGTTATCAAATTGACGACAGGTCATATCTTTTGGAAACGGGACCGATCAAAAAGGAATTGGAGGATGTGCCTCTTTCCGATCCATTGGTCATCAAGTATTTGCGGGAATCCATCTCGGAAGGTTTAGCGGATCTTTATCAAAATAATTCTGAATATTTCAAAGGAGAACCACATGCCAGCGATTAAAAGTTTAGAAGATCTAAAAAGAATTCGCCAGGAAGCGCTTGAAAAGCGGAAAATGAAAACGACTGAGGGCAAAGCCCAGGTCATCGTGGCGATGGGTACCTGCGGGATCGCTGCCGGAGCCCGCGACACGATGAAAGCCATCCTGGATGTCATCGAGAAGGACAGCTTGCAGGATATCATTGTCAGCCAAACCGGTTGCATCGGACTGTGTGAAAAGGAACCGATCGTTCAGGTGATCATCGGTGAAGAGCCAAAAGTCACTTACGGGAAAGTATCCCCTGATATCGCCCGACAGATCATGAAGGAGCACGTCATTTCCGGAAAGCCGGTCGAAAATCACATCATACCCGCATAATCATTTCTAGTAAGGATCTGTAATGAAGTTTTATCGATCGAATGTTCTTGTTTGCATGGACCCCGAATGCGCCAGGAAAGGCGCGCGCGAGGTAATGCAGGCATTAAGAGATGAAATAAAACAGGAAGGGCTGGAAGATGAGATTCAGGTCCTGGAGACAAGCCGCATCGGTGGCTGTGATAGTGGACCTGAATTGATGGTTTACCCGGAAGGGGTACACTATTCCAACCTGACCGTGGATGATATCCCCTTCCTCGTCAGTGAACACTTCCTGAAAGGTCGCAAGGCGGAAAAGTTCGTGACCCAGCTGACTGAATCAGCTGACGAAGAACTCAGTGCCCCGACGCCGAAAGAAATCCGGGTCGTCCTGCGCAACTGCGGGAAGATCGATCCTGAAAATATTGAGGACTACATCGCTGAAGACGGTTACCAGGCGCTGGCAGATGTCCTCGCAAACAAATCAGCCCAACAGGTCATCGACATGGTCTCAGCTTCGGGACTGCGAGGCAGAGGCGGGGCGGGTTTTCCCACCGGCAAAAAATGGGCCATCGCCCGCGCCAGCACAGGAGAAACCAAGTTCATCACCTGCAATGCTGATGAGGGCGATCCAGGAGCATTCATGAACCGGCGCGTGCTCGAAGGCGATCCCCATTCGGTGATCGAGGGTATGATCATCGGGGCTTACGCCATCGGTGCGCAATTGGGTTACATATACTGCCGCGCGGAATATCCCATCGCGGTCAAGACATTGAACATTGCCATCCATCAGGCTCGCGAACTTGGATTGCTTGGTGAAAACATTTTGGGAAGCACGTTCAGCTTTGATCTTGAAGTGCGCATGGGAGCCGGGGCATTCGTATGCGGCGAAGAGACTGCCCTGATCGCTTCAATTGAAGGAAAACGGGGAGAACCGCGCCCGCGACCACCCTTCCCATCCGAAAAGGGATTATGGGGCAAACCGACTAGCAACAACAATGTTGAAACCTACGCCAACATTCCGCAGATTTTCCTGCGAGGACCCGAGTGGTTCGCAAGCATGGGCACCGAAAAGAGCAAGGGGACCAAAACCTTTGCGCTGGCGGGAGATGTAAAACACACCGGTCTTGTGGAAGTACCCCTCGGGATAACCTTGCGTGAACTGGTTTATGATGTTGGCGGTGGCATCAAAGGAGACAAGGCGTTCAAAGCCATTCAGATCGGCGGCCCGATGGGTGGATGCCTGACCTCCGAGCACCTGGATCTGCAGGTGGATTACGAATCCCTTATCTCTGCAGGAGCAATGATGGGTTCCGGCGGTGTGGTCGTCATGGACGAAGACACGTGCATGGTGGATATTGCCCGTTTCTTCATGGATTTTACCCAGGACGAGTCGTGCGGAAAGTGCGTGCCGTGCCGCGTCGGCACGCGGAGGATTCTTGAAATATTGAACCGCATCTGCGCCGGTCATGGGCAGGAATCGGACCTCGACACCCTGGACATGCTCTGTGAGCAGATTCGTAGCACCAGTCTTTGCGGGTTGGGACAGGGAGCCCCAAATCCAGTAGTGAGCACTTTAAAGCATTTTCGCGATGAATACAGAGCCCACATCTTTGAGAAAAGATGCCCCACAAAAGTGTGTAAAGCGTTGATCCGCTATGAAATCCTGGAAAATGCCTGCACAGGATGCACGGTCTGTGCAAGAAACTGCCCCGTCAACGCCATCTCCGGCGATCGGAAACAAACGCACGTGATCGATCCGGATGTGTGCATACGTTGCGGCATCTGCCTGCAGGTGTGTAATTTCCAGGCTGTCATAGTCAAATAAAAAATCGATTTTCCGGAGGAGAAAGGATGGCTGTAACATTGAAGGACCCGAAGATACTTGTCCAGCATGCTATCGAGAGGCACGGTGCGGGAAGAGACGAACTGATCCCGATTCTTCAAGAAATTAATCGCGATCTGGGACATCTTCCAGTGGAAGTGCTGGCCGAGATAAGCAGCAGGATGAAAATCCCTGAAAGCCAGGTCATGTCCGTGGCAAGTTTCTATGACATGCTGTCAACCAAGCCACGCGGCAAACATGTGATCAAATTCTGCGAAAGCGCTCCCTGTCACGTTGTCGGGGGCCGTGAAGTGTGGGAAGGTCTCCAAAAAGCGCTCAAGATCAAGCCCGGCGAAACGACACCGGATGGCATGTGGACGCTGCTGACAACCAGCTGCCTGGGTGTGTGCGCGGTCGGTCCCGTCATCCTGATTGATGATGATATTTACGGGAATGTGGATCCTTCAAAAATCCCGCAGATCCTCTCACGATACAGCTAACAGGAGCTAAGACATGAATACATATCGCTCAATGGTTCTTGTTTCTGATGATCCCCAAAGCCGACTGCACGGTTCGGAAAGCCTGTTTCAGGCTCTGGAAAAAGAGATCAAATCCTTTGGCCTGGAAAAGGAGATATCCCTTTCCACGGTCGGAGATGTTGGCCGGCACGACGCCGTTCCCATGGTCATCGTTTACCCCGAAGCCGTTGTCTACGGCCCGATCAAAGCGGAGCAGGCACATTACCTGGTCGAGGAACATCTATTGAAAGGCAGAATTGCCGCCGACCTGCAGGCGCCTGCCCACGAAATGTCCGGAAAAATTGCCTGGATCACCGCGCGCAAAGGAACACTGCCCGCGGAACAACGCATCGTGATGCAGCGGGTTGGTCTGATCAATCCTGAAAGCATCGATGATTACATCATCCATGATGGATATCTGGCTCTTGGAAAAGCTCTGCTTGAAATGTCCCCGCAGGAAGTCATCGCGGAATTGGAAAAATCCGGATTACGTGGTCGAGGCGGAGCGGGTTTTCCCACCGGGATGAAATGGAAATTCGTCGCGAAGACGAACAGCGACAAAAAGTATGTTGTGTGCAATGCCGATGAATCTGAGCCGGGCACGTTCAAGGATCGCTTGATCCTTGAAGGGGACCCTCATTCTATCCTGGAAGCCATGACGATCGCGGCGTACGCGGTAGGGGCGGACGAAGGTTACATATATATCCGTGGAGAGTATACAATTGCCCAGGAACGCCTTGTGTTGGCCATCCAGCAAGCGAAAGAAATGGGCTTCCTCGGAAAAAATATCTTCGGAACAGATTTTAATTTCGATATCCATGTTCACAGTGGTGCAGGTGCGTACGTGTGCGGAGAGGAAACCGCTTTGATCGAATCGATCGAAGGGAAACGCGGTGAACCTCGTGCCCGCCCCCCCTATCCTACGACAAATGGGTTGTGGGACATGCCAACGCTGGTCAACAACGTGGAAACACTTGCCAATGTACCTTCAATCATATTCAAAGGCGCTGATTGGTACAAGAGCTATGGCACACCGAGCAGCCCGGGAACCAAAGTGTACACCATCATGGGTAATGTGAATGTCACAGGCATGATCGAAGTCCCGATGGGCATCACGCTGCGGGAGGTCATCGCGATTTACGCCAAGGGCATGAAACCGGGTTCCACCTTCAAGCTCGCTCAAACCGGAGGTTCAAGTGGCTCGATCATTCCCGCGAGTCTGCAGGACACACCGATGGACTTCGATTCGTTCAACAAAACAGGCGTCGCGCTTGGATCCGGAGCGTTGTTGATTTGCGATGAATCAACCTGCGTCATCGATCTTGCCAAGGTGCTGTTGAACTTTTTCGTCAAGGAAGGTTGTGGCAAGTGCAATCCCTGCAGAATCGGGACATATCGCGCATACTACATTCTTTCCAATATCGCTGAGGGAGTGGGCACATCGAAGGATCTGGAAGACCTCCTCATGCTCAGCGATAACCTGTACGAAATGTCCAACTGTGGTCTAGGCCAGACAGCCGGTACACCTTTACGCGATGTCATGCAGTATTTCAGGGCGGAAGTGGATGCACATATCCGCCTGAAGGTGTGCCCGGCAGGTGTTTGCCCGATGCGTGGCCACAAAGTCACGGCATAACATTTCTAGATGTGAGGATTGAACATGATTAACTTAACAATTGACAACAAACCTATCGAAGTGAAAGAAGGGACGACCGTTCTGAACGCGGCTCGTTCAGCAGGAATAGAAATCCCGACGCTCTGCGATCACCCTGAGTTGACTCCTTATGGAGGTTGCAGGCTGTGCCTTGTTGAAGTCGAAGGTGCGCGCACGCTGCAGCCCTCCTGCACTCTGCCGGTATCCAACGGAATGATTGTCCGCACGGACACCGAAAAAATCAAGGAAGCGCGGAAGTTCATCCTGACCCTGATCTTCAGCGAACGCAATCACTTTTGCCCCTACTGCCAGGTGAGCGGCGGGGATTGTGAGCTGCAAAACGCAGCCTACGCGGAGGGGATGACCCACTGGCCGCTCCAGCCCAACTGGGTTCCATACCCCATGGATGCTTCGCATCCTCATATCATTCTTGAGAACAACCGCTGCATTCTTTGCCGACGCTGCGTCAGAGCATGTGGTGAACTGGTAGGGAACTACACACTTGGGTTTGAAGAACGCGGTGCTCGCAGCATACTCGTTGCAGATCTCGGCATCCCGCTGGGAACCAGCTCCTGCATCGGTTGCGGGACCTGCGTGCAGGTCTGCCCGACTGGCGCCCTCATCGATCGCTGGTCAGCGTACAAAGGGCGTGAAACCCAGGTCGAGAGGATTCACTCGATCTGCAGCGGCTGCAGTGTTGGCTGCGGACTGGACATCCTCACCAGGGACAACAATCTGGTCAGGATCGAGGGTAACTGGGAAGCCGCAGTCAATGAGGGTGTCATCTGCAAAATCGGACGTTTTGTTCCCATGGATGAGAAACGCGAGCGCTTGTACACGCCAATGATCCGCAGGGATGGTACTTTGAAAGCAGCCACGTGGGAAGATGCCTACGCACACATCAAGTCAGAAATGGGTAGCTTTGACCAAAGCGCTGTGATGGCTCTGGTCTCCTCGCGCTTGAGCGTGGAAGCGCTGCACAATTTTAACCTTTTGTTCGCAAAAGGCATCAAAGTCCCGGAGACAGCCGCACTAGACGGTGAAGTGACCGCTGCGGCATCAGAACTGCTTGCCAGGACCGGTAAAGCGTACGAGGGAAAATTGTCTGATATTTCCCAGGCGGACGTCGTTGCCGTTGTGGGGACCGACCTTGTCCTGGAACACGAAGTTGTCGGTTTCATGGTGAAACGTCGCATCCCGCAAGGGATGAAAGTGCTGCTGGTTGACACTCCCAAAAACCTGCTCGCTTCGTGGGTCGACGATGTGATTGAAGTTGAAAAGGAGATCACGCCAAAGACGATCCAGCAAATCGAGAACCATGACCTTCTCAAAACCGCGAAAAATCCTGTATTCATTTATGGCAGCCGGGTCAATGCGCAGGCGCTTGAAAGTTTGTTAAAGGTCGCCGACAAACGGAACGCCAAATTGATTGGTGTCAAAGGTCAGGCCAACAGTCTCGCTGCCGCCCTTTTGGGATTGGATCATCATTACGCAGCTTCTGGAAAGAAAGCCGCTTATCTGGCATTGGGAGATGAAGAGCCGAGCCAGCACCTGATCAAAGAATGTGACGCTATCCCGTTCCTGGTTGTGCAGTCCGCTTACGCATCTGCGTTGACAGGAAAAGCATCGGTGGTTCTTCCATCGGCAGATTGGAAAGAAGAAGAGGGTCATTTCCTGAACCTCGAAGGAAAGTTGCAAAAATCCCAAAAAGCGATTCTTGCCGCCGAAACGATCAAAAGCAATGAAGAGATCCTCGCGGAATTGGCAAAGGAATTCGGGATTGCCTTAGATCATGACTGGAAAAAATCTCTCACAAAGCAGATCTCTCCAGTAGCACTTGAATTATAGAGATAGGAGAATCCATGGCAAAGCCAAAAGTATCGAGTGATTGGATGTGCGGTTGCGCAGGCTGCCATATGTCCCTTCTGGATATGGACGAGAGGATCGCAAAAATCATCGAATTGACAGATCTTCGAGCGACTCCGATCACGGACCTGAAGGAGCCTGATGAGAGCGGCGTGGATGTAGGGGTGCTGGAAGGTGGCATTAACAATACAACCAATGAAGAAGTAGCCCTGCGCATGCGCAAACGCTGCAAGATCCTGGTTGCTTTGGGGGATTGCGCGGTATTTGGCGGCGTTCCCGCCATGCGCAATTTCTTCCCACTTGAGGAAGCATTGAAACGCGGCTATGTGACCACTGAAAGCACCGATGAAAGTGGAAAGATTCCGGACGACCCGGAATTATGCCAACAGACAACCGTCCGGGCCATCCACGAAGTGGTCCCGGTGGATGTATTCGTCCCAGGCTGTCCGCCAGACGCGGATACCATTTATTATGTTCTGAGCGAGCTTGCCCAGGGACGCATTCCGGTTCTCAAAAACGGCAAGCTGCAGTGGAACTGAGAAAGGTGACATGATGGTAGCTCAAAAGTATACAATTGAACCAGTAACCCGCATAGAAGGGCACGCGAAAATCACCATCAGAATGACCGAGGACGGGAAAGTAGACCATGCTTATCTTCACATAAATGAATTTCGAGGATTTGAGAAGTTTTGCGAAGGCCGCATGGTATTCGAAATGCCATTCATCACACCCCGCATCTGCGGTATCTGCCCTGTCAGCCATCATCTGGCAGCCGCCAAAGCTGGTGACGATGTACTGGGATGTCCTCCTCCCCGTCCCGCATCTTTGTTGCGAGAGCTGATGCACATGGGCCAGGTCATTCAAAGTCATGGCATGCACTTCTTTGAGTTAGCCGGACCGGATCTGATCCTCGGATTCGACGCGGATCCGGCAATTCGTAACGTGGTCGGATTGTTACAGGCAGACGCAGATCTGACAGTCAAAGCCATTCAACTGCGAAAGTTCGGGCAGGAGATCATCAGCACGTTGGGTGGACGGCGCGTGCACCCCAACTTCGCCATCCCAGGCGGCGTGAACAAAGCACTCCACCCTGATGAAAGAGCTCAGATTTTATCTGGCGTGGATCAAGCGATTGCAACAACGCAAATCGGCATCAAGATCATGAAGGATTGGGCAGACAAGCATATTGAAGATATCAACAAATTTGCCGTGCTAAAATCCGGTTACCTTGGCCTGGTCACCCCTGAAAATGGACTCGAACTGTATGAAGGCAATGTTCGCCTGAAAGACCAGACCGGCAAGCAATTGGAATTGTTCGACGGGAAGAATTACCTTGATTACATCGCTGAACACGTGGAATCCTGGTCATACTTAAAATTTCCATATTACAAGAAAATGGGTTGGCCGCAGGGTGTGTACCGGGTTGGTCCGCTGGGGAGATTGAACACCGCCGAGAAAATTGACACGCCTCTGGCTCAAAAAGAGATGGAATTTTTCAAAGCAATCAACCCTGGAAAACCTGTTGAGAATACCCTGTACTTTCACCTGGCGCGCTTAATTGAGACACTTTTCTGTATTGAAAAAGTCCGCGTGCTGCTGGATGATAAGGATATTCTGAGCAAAGATACGCTGAACACCCGTCAAAATCCCAAACCCTCCGGCGTGGGCGTGATCGAAGCGCCTCGTGGCACATTGTGGCATCATTATTGGGCCGGTCCAACGGGACAGCTGGAAAAAGTCAACCTGATTGTCGCGACGGGCAACAACAACTGGGCCATGTGCGAGGCTGTTGACAGCGTCGCGAAGGCGTACTACCCCGGAGAGCCAAACGAAGGCTGGTTGAATCGCATCGAAGCAGCGGTCAGAGCGCACGATCCATGCCTGTCGTGTTCCACGCACGCCGTCGGGAAAATGCCAATGGTGGTGGATATCATCGACCATCATGGAAAATTGATCGAGACGATCAACCGCTGATCTTGTGCTTTGCAAGCATGCAGGGAGCGGTGGCGTGATCATCGCTCCTTCTTTTTCTAAGATGACAAACACTCTTTTAATCGCGTATGGGAACCCGGATCGCCAGGATGACGGTGTAGCCTGGAAGATTCTTGATGAGCTTTCGCGACATTATGGCAACACAAAGCCGTCAGGTGAAGATTCAATCATTACCTTTGGCGGGCATATGTTTCGCTACGTTTTTCTTCTGCAGCTTCTCCCTGAGCTTTCGGAGTTAATGGCCAAGCATGACCGGGTCGTTTTTATTGACGCGCACACGGAAAATATAC
>CAZCHK010000072.1:0-8525 GCA_964498605.1 uncultured Anaerolineaceae bacterium
CGTGAACTTCATCACCGGCGGGGATGGCGTGGACGTGCTGCGCGGCTTGAGCGTGGGCAGCCACTGGGTGGTGGACACCCCGGTCTACACGTACACCGCCGATGGCAGCGGGCAGATCCTCACCTTCACGGACTTTGAGACCCTGGTGGGCCTGAGCGAGGCGGATGTCTTTACGATCACCGCCGGTGCCAATGACGTGGACATCTGGGCGGGTGCCGGGAACGATACCCTGGTCATGCTCGACACGGCCACCCTGACCGGCTTCTTCGACGGGCAAGGCAATTACGATACGGTTGATTACACCGCGTACACCACTTCGCGCGACTTCTACCTGAACGGGCTGGGCGCCATTGACGACTTCAACGCCAGCGAGATCACCGTCAGCGGAGGATTCTTCAACATCCAGCGCATCCTGGGCAGCCAGAGCATGGGCGACGAAGCGGGTGAGTGGAACATCGGGGACGCGCTTCACGGATTGGATACCGCGGCGACCTGGGATATCACCAGCACGCAGGATACCTACACGGATACCGCGCACGGCAAAGTACTGCATTTTGAGTACATCGAAGATCTGCACGGTGGATCGCTCGTGGACATCTTCAACCTCAGCGGAAATCACATCGGACGACTGTACGGGCATGACGATGCGGACTTCTTCAACGTGAGCGCGAGCGCCTTGCTGATTGGGCTCCTGGACGGCGGAGCAGGCTACGACGAGATGAACTACACCGCTTATGACACTCCGCGCGCCTTCGACCTGACAGCGGTGGACGGCGAGGGCTTCGACGGCACCGAAGCGAGCCTGGCGCACAATTTCTACAACATCGACTACATCCTCGGCCGCACGGGGGCTGGATGGGACAGCCTGCAGGGTCTGGCCACGGACAGCACCTGGACGCTGAATGACGCGGACCAGAAGAGCCTGTACCAGACGCAGGGCTACACGCTGCACTACTCGTTCATCGACACGCTCATCGGAGAAGAAGGCGCGGACGAATTCGTCTTCAACCCAGGCGTGACGCTGCCCGGTGACATCCAGGGCGACCTGGCCGGGAGTGGACTGTACGGGTACGACACGATCGACTGGCGCCTGTACGCCACGGCTCGTGTGGTGATCTTGAGCGCGCATTCGGACGGCGACGGCTTTACCGGGACAGAGGCCAGCCTGGGTGGACAGTTCAGCTACATCAACCAGATCCTGGGCAGCGCGACCGCCGCGGACGATCTCACCACGATCGACGCCAACTCGACCTTCACCATCGATGACGCCAACGGCGGCACCTACCGGCTGGATGCCTACGCCAACACGCTTGATTTCAATTCCTTTGACCATCTCTACGCCGGGACAGCGGACGACACCTTCAATTTCTCCGGAAGCGGTACGATCGCATTATCGATCGACGCTGGTGCCGGGACCGACCTGATCTCCTACCAGGCTTACTCCAGCCCTGCCACGG
The DNA here is from genome assembly GCA_964498605.1 of uncultured Anaerolineaceae bacterium. Taxonomy (GTDB): domain Bacteria; phylum Chloroflexota; class Anaerolineae; order Anaerolineales; family Anaerolineaceae; genus JBGQAS01. Next base: position 1,458 of record CAZCHK010000072.1, read on the forward strand.
TAAATCTGCTCAACGGTTCCGCCACTGGTGTCCACGGCGGTACCAATGGGAGCGTGATGAACTTTGAGAACATCACCGGGTCCATCTACGCCGACAGCCTGACCGGCGACGACCTGGACAACGTCATCACCGGACTGGCCGATGACGGTGGAGATGACCTGCTGTACGGCCTGGCTGGCAATGACCGATATGTCTTCAGCGACAACTGGGGTACGGACATCATCAGTGACAGCGCCGGCGACGACACCTTCGACTTCTCCACAACCCTTGTAGGTGTGACCTTCGGCTTGAGCGACACTGCTTTGATCGTAACGAACGGGACGGACACCGCCAGCAACACTCCGAACCAGATCGAACACCTGCTGGGCGGCAGCGGCCTGGACACGATCAACTACAACCTTTTCAGCACCGCGCGTGACATCACGCTCACGGGCGTGGGCACACTGGACGGGTACGCAGGCAGCGAAACTGCCGCGGGAGCTTTTGACAACATCAACCTGATCATCGGAAGCGGTTTTACTGACAGCTTGACCGGGCTTTCGCTGGACAGCACTTACAGCGTGACAGCTGATCACGCGGGAACTTACGTTGAGAACACGCACGTTGCGACCAACATGCTCAGCTTCCTCTCGGTGGAAGAGCTGATCGGGCTGGGTGCTTACGACACGCTGAGCTTTGCTGGTTTTGGTTCTGCACGCGCGGTGACCCTCAACGGGGCAGACGGGCAGGGTTTCTCCGGGACGGAAGCGAGCATAATTTTCGTTGGAATGGACGATCTGATCGGTTCCGGTTTTGTGGACACGCTGAGGGGCATGGACACGGCTTCCACCTGGGAGATCGATGCGGATGAACGCTATATCACGGGTGGATTCGACCTGGATATCTCCGGGTTTGAAAATCTCGCTGGTGGAACTGGTACGGATGATTACATCATATACACCGCGCACACCGGCATCCTGGACGGCGGAGCGGGTGCGGACAGCCTCGACTTCAGCCACTACGGCGTGGTGGATGTGGTACTGACCGGACTGGGTCCGATCCTGGGTGACGGCTTCTCCGGGTACGAGACGACCGCGCTGCCGCTGCCCGGATCCGGTTTTGCCAACATCGATATACTGGTGCTCGGTCCGGCCAATGAGGGTGATTCGCTGACAGGTATGGACGTCCCGTACACCTGGGAGATCTCCCCGGCTCTCAACAAGTACGAGTACCTGACCAATGTCCTGACCTTCAATGACTTTGAGGAGATCCACGGCGGTTCAGCAGATGACGTCTTCATCATCAGCGGACCATCTGAGTACTCGCTTTTTGGCGGGGACGGCAACGACACTTTCGTCCTGGCAGACGAATCCGCCAGCCTGACCGGGATCCTGGACGGGGAGACTGGAAATGACACGGTTGATTATGTCAATTATGTCAACCCCATCGGGGTTAACCTGGACAGCGCGGAGCACACCGAAGACATTGGCGGTGTTCCGACCCTGCTGCCCGCGCGATCCGCGCCGGCCATCAACGGAGGCCTGGCAAATGGCATTTACAGCATCGAGTCCGCCACGGGCGGGGCGGGGGCAGATGTGCTCATCGGCTCCGCGGGTGCCAACACGCTCAACGGCGGGATTGGTGACGATCTTCTCATTGGCCTGGGCGGGGATGACATCTATCTCTTTGGCGATAACTGGGGCATGGACACCATCATTGAGGAAGCTGGCGGGGGGAACGACACACTGGCCTTCTCCAGCGAGACGGTCATCCGCGAGTACACTCCGACAGGCGCTGACCTGCTCTTCACACGCGGCCTGACGGCAGCCTGCCCGACAGGCACCTGCGTGACGGACGGGACCAGCAGCATCTCCCACATTGGCAACCAGATCGAGAACTTCACCGGCGGGTTGGGCGATGACCGCCTGGTCCTGGCTGATGGGGCGGTCCTGGCGGGAGTATTTGACGGCGGGCTTGGAACTGACCGGCTGGATTACTCGCTGCACAGCACCGCGCGCTCGATCGTCCTGACCGGGCTGGGCACGCAGGACGGGTTCAGCGGCACGGCCAGCGGACTGGGCGGCGGGTTCAACAACCTCAATGAGGTCCTCGGATCAGGCGCGTCTGACAGCCTGGCAGGCATGCACAGCGATAGCCAGTATCACATCAACGGCGCTGCCAGTTTCTATCTGGAGCTGACAGGCGGCCGCTCCTTTGGGTTCGATTCGATCGAGAATCTGATCGGGGGGAGCCTGGACGACACCTTCCTCTTCTACGGGACATCATCCCTTGGGGGCACGATCAACGGTTCAGACGGCAGCGACACGCTGGATTACAGCAACTACACGATCCCCGTCGCGGTGAACCTGACGCTTGGCACAGCTACCGGCACCACGGGTATTTCGAATATCGAGAACTTCACCGGCAGCCCCTTCGGCAACCTGATCACGGGTGATGACAACCCCAACAAGATCATCGGTACGGCTGGCCGCGATATCATCTACGGCATGGGCGGCGACGACATCCTGATCGGACTGGGCGGTGATGATGACATTTACGGCGGAGAAGGCGATGACCTGCTGGTGGGCGGCAGCGGCAGTGACCTGCTCGATGGCGGCAGTGGCAACGACACCATCTCCTACGACTACACCGATCCGGATACCAGCATGTATTACGGCAACACCGCTGCGGGTGTCGTGATCGATCTCGCTTCCGGCACGGCTGTAAGCGCCGAGTCCGGAGCGGACACACTGGCGGATATCGAAAACGTGACCGGATCGCAGTTTGATGACCAGATCACGGGTGACAGTATGGACAACATCATCGAGGGGCGCGGGGGTGATGACCTGCTCGACGGCGGCAGTGGCAGCGACCTGTACGTGTTCACCAATAACTGGGGTAACGACCAGCTGACAGCCGATGCGGGTGGAACGGACACGCTGGACTTCAGTCAGATCGATGTGGACCTGACCTTCGGCATCCTGCCAGGGAGTATGAACATCACCAGCCTGGATGGCAGCAGCCTGGTCGTGATTGGGGCGGTGATCGAGAACCTGGTCTCCGGATCCGCGAACGACTCGTTCAACTTTGACAGTGGCGCGGTCCTTTCCGGAACGCTGGATGGCGGAACGGGCAGCAACGCGCTCTCCTTCAGCGAAACGGTCTACATCCAGCTGACAGGTGAAGGTTCTCTGACCGGCTTCTCAGGCCTCGTCACCCCGTCTATCCCGGCAGGATTTGACAACATCAGCAGCGTCACCTCCACAGGCGCGAACGACACGCTGGCAGGACTTGACCGGATATCTACCTGGAACATCGACGACAGCGGGAACACGTATTCAAGCGGCAGCCGGTCGCTTGACTTCTCCGGGATCGAGAACCTTGCTGGTGGCAGCTCCTCCGATACCTTTGCCTTTATTGGCAGCGGCATGATCGCTGGCCTCATCGACGGCGGGGCTGGCGCGCTCAATGACCTGGACTACAGCCTCTACACGGCAGGCCCGGTCAGCGTGAATCTGGAGGGCGGCACGGCGACCGGTGTCGGCGGTACGTTTGCCAATATCGGCCATCTGACCGGCTCCAGCCTCAGCGACACGCTGACGGGATTCGATACAGCGAATGACTTCAACATCACTGGCAGCGACGGCGGCGATGTCAACGGGACGTTCACTTTCAGTGATGTTGAGAACCTGACCGGCGGGCCTGCGGATGACCGCTTTATCTTCAGCGACACAGCCACGCTGAGCGGGACGATCGACGGGCAGGGTGGCGTGAACACGCTCGACCTTGGCGCGCTCTCAACCGGCGTCCAGGTCAACCTGGACACGGTCGACGTGACGATCGGTGCTGCTACCTACGCAGCCAGCACGGCTGTCATCAACGGAACAGGCACAATGGTGCTCGCCATCCAGAACGTGGTGAGCGGAACTGGCGATGACGTGGTGATCGGCAGCAGCCAGGCGAACATCTTCACCGACAACGGCGGTACGGACATCTTCAGCGGAGGGGCCGGGGATGACACCTACATCTTCAACCCGGGCTGGGGAACGGGTGACGAGGTCCTGGACAGCGCGGGCAGCGACACCATGGACTTTTCCGCCATCAGCACTTCCCTCCTGGTGAACCTGGACAGCGGCATCTTCAGCGTCTCGACGGGCGGGAACGATGTCAGCCACAGCGGATACACCATCGAGAACCTCATCGGAGGCAGCACGGGGGATACCTTTAATGTGAATGACGCGGCCGCAGTGAATTTGAGCGGCGGGGATGGCAGCGATGTCTTTGCCTTCCACGGCAGTGGCACGCTGAGTGGGGACATCGACGGCGGGGCAGGCTCCAACAACCTGGACTACAGCACTTACAGCTCAGCGGTCACTTTCGACCTGGCCGGCAGTACCTCCACCGGTTTGAGCGGAACGTTCAACAATATTCAATCCCTGATCGGGACAGGCGGCGTGCTGGATGAGACCCTCGGGACGGACGATGCTGACATCTTCCACATCGATGGTGCGGATAGCGGCGATGTCAACGGCATTCTCTTCAGCGGCGTGGCCAATCTGAACGGCGGAAGCGGGGACGACGGCTTCTTCTTCCTGGGCAGCGGCTCGCTGAGCGGAGGTTTGCTGGGCGGCTCGGATGATGACAGCGTGGATTACGCCGGTTTTGGATCCAGCCTCACGATCGACATGGAGTCGGGCTCCGCCACGAGCCTGCCCGCATTTGACGGGATCGAACGCTTCACCGGTTCAGTTTTTGCCGACATCCTCCAGGGCAAGGCCGCCGGTTCGACCTTTGATATCACCGGCGCGGATGCCTTCACCGTAGATGGCGTGGCCTTCTCTTCCATCGAAAGCGTGCTGGGCAGTAATTCCGCCAGCGACACTTTCCACTTCCAGGACGGTTCCTCTTTGAGCGGATTCCTGGATGGCGGTCCCGGACTGTTTGACGACACCCTGGACTTCTCCAGTTACAGCTCGCCGCGCAGCGTAACGCTGGACGGGCTTGGCAGCGTGGATGGGTTTACCGGGATCGCGGGGATCATTCCGGCGGGCTTTGACAACATCAATACCCTGATCGGCTCCGCGCTGCCCGGGGATACCTTCACCGGACTGAACACGGATTCGTTCTACGACCTGGCCACAGCCACCTACACGGACGCAGCCAGCACGCGCGCGATCACGTTTGCAGGTTTTGACAACCTGAACGGCGGAAGCGCCAGCGACACATTTGACATGCCCGGCAATTCCAGCTACTCTCTCAATGGTGGAGCGGGGAACGATTCCTTCACCTTCTATGACGACACAGCGCTGACTGGCTTGATCGATGGCGGCAGCGGCATCGACGCGCTGGATTACAGCCTTGTCACGATCGACGTGACCGTCAACTTCGCGCTCGGCACGGCTACGGGCGTGAACGGCGGGGCCACTCTGGGGAGTGTGCTGAATGTTGAGAACTTCATCGGCGGTTCCGGCACCAACACCATCACCGGCGACGCGGGTGACAACACCTACTACTTCTTTGACGGCTGGAGCAATACCTTCGTCGATGAGAGCCCGGCCAGCGGCGGAGGCGGCAACGACACGCTCGATTTCTCCGGCGTGACGGCTGGCGGCAGCGGTTCGCTGACCTTCACCTTCAACGGCACCACTTACACTATCTCCAACACGGTCACCCCGAACACGGTCACGACCGACAATTACGTCGAAAACTTCATCGGCGGACCGACCGACGACAGCTTCGTTTTCAGCAGCGGCGCGGTGGTACCCGGTGTCATCAATGGCGGCGGGGGACAGGATTCCCTGGATTACAGTGGGTATGGATCCGGGCGGTCGTTTGTCCTGGAAGGGATCGGCAGCACGGACGGCTTCCAGGGCACGGAGACGACCATCCTGGGTGGTTTTGACAATATCAACGAGATCATCGGCACGACGCTTTATATCGACCTGCTCACGAACGCGCTCGGACAGGACGCATCCTGGACCTTGTCCAACACAGACGACACCTTCACCAGCCTCACCCGCGACCTGACCTTCTCGGAGATCGAGAACCTGATGGGCGGGAGCGCTGCAGACACGTTCACGTTCCTGAACGGCGCGCTGCACGACGGTACCCTGTCCGGCGGGGCAGGCATGGACACGCTTGACGCCCATCTGTACACGACACCCGTTCAGATCAACCTGGGCAGCCTGCCTCTGGTGGTAGGACTGGATACCTACGCTCCCAGCTCTGCCAGCATGATCAGTTTTGGGGCAGGTGGCAAGCTGATCGGCATTGAGAATGTCACCGGCGGAACGGGCGCGGACATCATCAACGGCAGTGATGCTGGCAATGTCCTGGATGGCCAGGACGGCAACGACATCATCTACGGCGCCGCGGGCGATGACACCATCATCGGCGGCGCGGGGGATGATGAACTGTACGGCGGTGCGGGCAACGACACGTTCAGATTTGTGGATGGGTGGGGATTGGACAACCTCTACGAAGATCCCGGCGCGGGCAGCGACACGATGGACTTCAGCCTGGTTGCAGCTGATCTCGAGGTCACGCTGGGTGGGATCACGGTCACCGACAACGGTCTGCCTGCCAGCATCGCCACGCACGCCGGGGCTGACATTGAGATCGTTCGCACCGGTCTGGGCAGCGATATGTTCAACATCCTGGCCGGGTCGCAGGCGGTCTCGCTCTACGGTGGCTCGGGCGCGGACAGCTACATTTTTGCTGACGGCGCAGCCATCACAGGACTCATCGACGGGCAGACCGGCCATGACACGCTCGACTTCACGGCCTGGAACGATGACATCAATCTGGTCCTTACCTCACTGGGCGCGCTGGATGGATTCAGTGGCACGATCAGCGGGTTGACGGGCACCTTCGATAACATTGACCAGGTGCTGGCTGGGACGGGTAGCAACAGCCTGACCGGAGCCAATGGAAACGCCACCTTCGAGCTGGATGGCAGCGACCGCTACTGCGCGCCGAACTGCACCAGCGGCCAGGATCTGGCCTTCTCCGGATTCCAGACCCTGATCGGCGGGACTGGAGCCGATACATTTGACATTTACGGAAGCCGCACCTTTACCCTGTTGGGTG
>CAZCHK010000073.1:0-5183 GCA_964498605.1 uncultured Anaerolineaceae bacterium
TTCTCCAATTCTTCCAGGTCCACCCGTGCGGTCATGTCCAGCGTGAGAGGCGTGACAGAGACCTCGCCGGCGATGCGGAATGTGTGCACGTCCGTGCCGGGTGGGAAGCGCTGCTCATTGACCTCGATGTTCACCTCGATGGTGTTACCCTGCTCCACCCCGGGAACCGGAATCAGGATTGGCTCAAAGTAGCGCGCGGACGCCAATCGGGTCAGGCGCCAGGGGGTGCTTTTTGAAGCCTTCTGTGGAACGTTGATGTTCAGCAGGTCCACGCCGGGAGGAAGCCTCCCTTCCAGCAGCAGACGCGCCATCATCTGTGTAAAGTGGCCTGCGGTACTGAAATCGAAATTATGCGAATGGCGCGAGTATTCCACGGAGATGTTCTCCAGCTGCAAAGAAGAAGCCAGTGCCGGGATGCCCATGGCAGCCGCCTCGATGGCAGCCCCTACCGTGCCGGACATGGTGATGTCGGTGGTGGGGTTCTCGCCGTAGTTGATACCTGAAACCACCAGGTCGGGCTTGTGCTTGAGGATGGAGAGCACCGCCACGTCCACCACCTGTGCCGGAGAGCCCTCAACAGAGTAGGTTTGCCATTCCTCGCCGCCGATTTTAAGTGTTTGCTCCTGTACTTTACCCGAGTAGTGAGAGGGAGAAGATCGCCCCATGCCGGATTCCTGGTTTTGGGGAGCGGCAATCGTCACCCAGCCGAGTTCGGAGAGAGAGTGCGCGGCCTCCCACAACCCGGGGCTGCGGATGCCGTCGTCGTTGGTCAGGAGAATGTGAGGTCGGTTCTGGTTCATCATAGGGGCTAATTGTACCTTACTGGATGGTATCGCAGGACATCATGCAGCGTGCGGCGTGGTTGATTGAAGCCCAGCCCAAATGAAGTCCTGGCCGCAGCCATGTACGCTTTAGATTAAATACTGATCACAGGAGATCGACTGGTAAGGAAATTTGGACGGGTAGGGCAGTGATGGCGGAATCACCCCAATTCGCGGCGGGCGATCACCCGCACAGCTCCGGGGACGGGAGTTTCGGACACCAGTATCAGGTAGCCTCCGCCGCCCGCGCCGGAGATCTTCCAGCCCAGCGCCGTACCCCGGTAGGTCTCGATCATCGTTTCCACGCCCTGGTCGAGCATGTGCGGGAACATGGCAGATTGCGCCTCGAAGCTGGCGCGCATGCTCTGCCCGAATGAGTGGATATCCTTGCGCAGGACGGCGTCCCAGAGACTTTCCGCGGCATCTGCCAGGGCTTTGGCATGGGGCGCGTCGATGACGGTGTCCGCCAGCACATCGAAACCAGCCGCACGCGGACCCAGCGGTACGAGGTACAGCGCGTTCTCGATGAACACCAGCAGTTCTTCGTCCGTGCGGTGGATGAAGCGGCCAGGCCAGTATTCACCGTCAAACCAGGCGTACGCCAGCCCGGGAAAGACCAGACCGATGGCGTCCTGCGCGCCGGAGATGACCTGCGTGCCAGGCGGGTTGTCGTAGCAGAAGAGGATCTTCGCCAGCTTTTCGTAGTCGCCTGCCGGGATGCGCTCCCCCCACAGTTCTCGCGCGTGGCGGCGGGTGCTGGTTGCCATGCCGCTGCGCTCGTTGAAATCCAGCGTCGGTTCCAGTGAAATGGTGACCACCGCGCCGGGGTGATATTTGGAGACATAAGGCTGATCCAGCCAGCCCCCCGCCAGGTCGATGCGGTAAGGCAGGCAGTCGCGCTGGCGCAGCTCGGTTGTGGAGCGCGAGACCAGCCCCTCGTGCGGCTTGCGTTCCAGCACCACATACTGGATGCCCAGCGCTTCGCAGAGCGTGCGTTTCTGGGGGATGTCACCGTCGTTGTTGACCACGAACACGTCCGGGCGCATCTCGCGCAGCTCCGCCTCAAAATCCAGGATGCCCGAACCGCGAGAAATAAAAGCCTCCTTGACACACGCCACAGACCTGACCATGAACAGGCGCTCACGCTCATTGTTGACCGGCACCCGACCCTTCAGATCAAAGAGTGTTTTATCCGAGCCCAGCGCCACGTACAGGTCGCCGTATCGCGCGGCGTTGTGGAAGAACTGCACGTGCCCGCTGTGCAGCATGTCATAGCAACCGGAGACGAAGACTTTTTTGGTCATTTGATGATCCAGCTTCTCACCTGTATTCATCCACGGCTTCGAACATGGCGACGACATTTTGCGGCGGCACGTCCGGCAGGATGTTGTGGATGGTGTTGAAGACGAACCCGCCGCCTGGAGCCAGCGCTTCGATGTTTCTCCTCACATGGTCCTTAATCTGTACAGGCGTACCTGTGTTCAGCGCGGCGCGCGTATCCGCGCCACCTCCCCAGAAGGTGACGTCCCGCCCGAACTCCTTCTTCAATCGTTCAGGCTGCATGTCCTGCGCGTTGGTCTGCACCGGGTTGAGGATCTCAAAACCCGACTCGATCAGGTCGGGGATGAGCTTGTAGATTGACCCGCATGAGTGCAGGAAAGTGTGCATGCGTGAATGGGACTTGATGTAGGCGCACAGCGCGCTGTGACGCGGTTTGAACAGTTTCCGGTAGATCGCTGGCGCCATGAACGGACCGCTGTTCATGCCCAGGTCATCTCCCAGGCGGATGATGTCCACCACGTCACCCACCGCGCGGCAGATCTTCTCCAGAGAAGACAGGTGGCGCTCCATCAGCGCGTCCAGAAGACGCTCCACCTCGTCGGGTGCCAGGAGCAGGTCCTCCAGGAAGTGGTCCAGGCGGCGCAGGAATGTGCCCCATTCGAACAGGTTGCATCCCGCTGAAAGAACGATGGCCCGGTCGCTGACGGCACGCAGGTCCAGCGCCTGTCGGCGAAGCTGATCCCAGAAATCTTCCTCCCCGGCGTGATCCCACGGGCTGTGGGCGAAAGCCGCCCAGTGCACGCGCCCCATGGCACCGTCCAGGTTCGCGCCGTACACCAGCGGGTAACCTTCAATGAACGGGAAAACGATCTGGTCGTAGGAAAAAGCCGATTGCGGCATGGTGGCGATGGCCTCGCCAGCATGGAATGCCAGCGTGGAACCGTCCGGTTTCTTGTGGGTTTGGAACCAGACCGGCTGCTGGGCGAGCGCGCCGCCCGGGAGGGTGTAGTCCACCCAGTCATCGTCTCGGGTGTTGAAGGCCCTTCCAAGGTCGACGGCGTCGATGTGAAAGTGATTCAGCACCTCGTCGGAAGGCTGCGCCACCTGCTGCACCACGTCGTACACCCAGTTGCGCCTGTCCTCAAAGCCACAGTGCTTGACCAGGTGATCATAGGCGATGGCGGAGATGCCCGAGCTGGGTGTTGCGCCAAGGTCCACCGGCAGGGCGTCCGGCTCCTGGTGATTGATGGCGGAAAGTACGCGCTGGCGGGAGTTCATCGCGTCAATCCGTGTGGAAGAACTCTTCCATGCTGGCCCACCACTCGCCCTGCCGGATCGTCTCAACCGGCTGCTGGCAGGGATCGGTCAGCTTCCACCACTCACGCGTCTTGGGGTCGGCTGCCATCTTTTGCATATCCGCGTCGAAATCATCCCCGACATATTCGAAGTAGCTGAAGAGGAAACCGTCGCGGTGGTAAATTGAGTAGTTTCGGATGTTGCACTCGGAGATCATCTCCAGTACTTCCGGCCAGGGATTGGCGTGCAAGCGTTTGTATTCCTCCAGCCTGGCGGGTTTGAGCTTGATCACGCTGCCATAGCGTTTCATTTCTTTCCCTTCTGCGCCTCACGCGTTGCGCTCAGCACGGACAGGATCACCGTGACGGAAGCCGCCGCGCCGGTGAAAAGCGCCTTGAAGACGATGTACGCCCAGTTGGAAAAGCCACTCCGAGCAAGCAGGAACATCAGTCCATCGGTCAGGACGCCAGCGAAGAAGATCGTGATGAGGATGCCCAGCCAGAGCCCGGCCAGGGTGCCGGGTTTCGGCAGAGGCGCGCCGAAGACCTTTCTGGCTGGTTTCATGATGTTGCCTTTAAGCAGTTCATTACGCGCTGCCGGTACCTGGATCCAGGCGATGAGGAAGCCGATGATAAAGCCGGTGATGAGCATGTCGACGGCGGCGCTGACATACGGAACGCGCGCCGGATTTCCGGCGTACGTGCCCAGCGCCAGCAGACCGTTAATGAGCGTGTTGGCGGTGAAGTTAATGGCGATTTGTTTCTTAATGTACTGCCACACCCTCAGGCGGGTTTCTTTGACCGGGGAATATTCCGCCAGTTTGTTCTGCGTGTCCACGAAGTCGACCGCGATCACGCTGACATCCTTGTCTGGCGCTTGAGTCGGCAGGGTGATCTCCAGCCTGTTCGGACCCATCTTGTAGGCCAGGGACTTGCCGGACAGGAGTTTGGCAGAACTTGCCAGGAAAGGAAAATCGGGGATGACCAGTTTTTGATCCGCCGGGTAATCAAACACATGCAGGTAGAGCGTGTTGCCCTTTCGGGTGACCCTGCCCCAGGTTTGTCCCTGCAAAGGTGTGTACGTGCTGCCAAAAATGCCGGCGCTGTTTTTCTTCATCCACTCCCCCACGTAGCGCAGCCGTTCGACCGCTTCAGGCGGGAAGGTGCCTTTGTCCGTGGGTCCCACGTTCAGCAGGTAGTTGCCGCCCCGGCTGACCACCTCCACCAGGTTTCTTACAAGCTTTGCGGGAGCCTTCCAGTCGGTCTCATGAGGGTTGTACCCCCAGGAATTGCCCATGGTCATGCAGGTCTCCCAGGGCTGGAAATCCTGCGGCGAAGGGTAAGGCGTCTGCGGAACGGGGGTCAGCTCCAGCGAGCCGCCGCCGTATCGCTGCATCTGCTTGCGCAGCCAGCCGCGCAGACCGGGCAGCTTGAACATGCCGATCACCAGGCGGAAAAAGTCCTCGCTGTCTTTGGCAATGGAAGAGGGCGGTTTGTGTGATTTCACTGGCACACCGGCTTTGGGGATGAACTGCTCGGGAGTGATGTGGTCGTACCCATCACCCAGGCGGTCGTTGATCAGCGTGTCCGGGCTGAGATCGTGGACCAGCTTGTGAAAGCGCTGCGGATCGTACTTGGCGTGATTGACCAGCGCGTCGAACCAGATGACGCTCACTTTTCCGTAATCGGTGAGCAGCTTGCGCAGGTGGCCTTCCATGTAGTCCAGGTACTCCGCCCACTGCTTCCTGCGCCTGGGTTCGCCCAGCCAGTTCCTGGCGGCGGATTT
>CAZCHK010000073.1:5283-8456 GCA_964498605.1 uncultured Anaerolineaceae bacterium
GCTTCGACACCCGCCGCGGCGTAAGGCCCCCAGTGGATGAACAAACCGAATTTTGCTTCGAGGTACCAGTCCAGGCGGTGATCGCTCGACTCGTTGGTTATTTCAGGATTGGGCATAGAAGGACTCCTATATGGCAAGATGATTCTTAACGTACAGATAAATTATATATGCCCTTGCTCAACCCTGGAGGCGCAATGTAATTAATAGAAATACGATTGATCTATTTGCCGCCAGGAAGCTGAGTGTATTCAAGCAGGACCTTTCGGATGATCTCGACCCCCTGCCTGATCATCACGCGCTTAAGCTTATTCCCGTAAGCGCGCGAGGCGCGGCGTGGATAGCGCCTGCGAATGTAATCCGGCAGACCGGGCATGTCCAGTTCGACCGTTTCAGGGGCGTCATTCATGTGCACCAGGTGCGGGAAGAACGCCAGCATGAGCGACGTTTCCATCTCGGCAGCGTGGTCACCGGCGAAAGGCCAGGTCAGGGACACGTCTTCCAGCTCCTGCTCGTAACCTTTCACCAGGTCCAGCTCAGACATGAAGACGCCCTGGATGCCCTTTGCCGCGTTGATGCCTGAGGTGATGGCATTGAAGTGCTCGGTCTCGTAGTGACCGCTGAAGATGATGGCTTTCTTGAAGCCCTGACCGGCATACCCCTGCAGCAGGTCGGTGATGAGCGGTGAGAGGGTGGATTCTCGCACGGTATTGACCGTTCCGAAGTAACCTCTCCCGGGATCCAGGTCACGGCAGATGCCGCAGGTGAGCAGGGGCGCGACCACCGTACGGGTGCGGGTGGAGATCTCCTCACAGAAGGCGCGCGCCATCAGGCTGTCCACGCCGAGAGGGAGGTGGTCAGCGTGCCACTCCACCGTGCCGATGGGTATCAGCAGCAGGGGATTGCGGGCGGTGATGGCTTTGAGCGCTTTGGGGGTGAGATCTAGCAGGCGGATAGGTTTCACGGGATATTCCTTTAAAGTGAATCTAATCCATTATAAGCGCTTCAGGAAACAATGAACATGTGGTGAGCTTCAGATTGTATTTGATCGGGGAGTGTTATATGATGGGATAAGAAGTTTTCACGCATTGACCATTCGAGAGGAGAGAAACATGAAGGGTACAAATCTTCTGATCAAAATTATGCTGGTCGTCGGAGTGATCCTGCTGGGTGCGCCTCTGCTGCTGCCGGTCGTGTTGGGATTCTTTGCACTTGCCAAAAGCGGCAGGTACATTTTTGATTATCTCATGCCGGCGGAGCTGTTCGTGGTGGTGCTGACAGGCGCGGTTTTGGTGCTGATCGCGGCGATCCTTGCCCGCAGGCGCGTCAAAATTACTGCCTGGCTGGTGGGAGTGATTGTCGTCACGCTGGCAGCTCTGTTCGTCATTCCGCAACTGACCGGGTTGAGCCGCACAACCGAAGGCGCGGCTGGTGCCTGGATACCGGTGATGCAGATAATCCTGGCGGTGTATTGGGTAGCGGTGCTCGTGCTGGGGGTTTGCGGCAAGCTCTTGCTGGGTGACCTGATCAAAAAGAAAAAAGCCAGTCAACCCTGACAAATGATCCCTGCCAGATGAAAAGAAAACCAACCTCGCTCGTCTTACTGATCTATCCCCTCTGTATTGTCGTGATCCTTGCATGCGGGATAGGTGAAGTGGCGCTTCCCACTGCGACGACGGAAAGCATGCCAACAGTGCGTGCTGAAGAACTTTGGATCCGCCTGGAGGGGAACATCAAGGCTGATCAATCCTGGGCAGTGGTCACGGATGATGAAAGCAACCTGTATTGGGGCACATTTCAGCAGGCACCTGGCGAGCTTTTCTCTGATTTGGTTATTTACAAGTACGCTCCCGATGGCTCGCTGTTGTGGGAGACCCGGTATGGCAGCCCGTATCAGGAAAAGCTCTTTGTTCTGGCGGTCTCCCCGCCATACTTACTTGTTGGCGGTGAGCAGGATCACAGCTTCGATATCAGCCAGTCGGACATGCTCATCCTGGCACTGGATCTGCAGGACGGCAGCCTGATTTGGGAGACCATCTACGACCAGGGATTTGGCTACGAGGAAGTAGACGGGTTGGTCGCAGAAGGCGGTTTTATTTACGTGTCGGGCTGGACAACTTCAGAGAACAACGGGAATGATGTGGGGATCCTCAAGCTGGATCTCCAGGGGAAAATCATCTGGTCGCGTTCATGGGGCGGCCCGGGTTGGGATCAGGCGGACGGACAGATGGTGGTGGATGAGGATCACCTGTATATATCCGGGCGGTACAACGGCAACGATTACTTATCTGGAGGTCACGGTTTGCTGGCATGCTTCAGCAAGGAAAGCGGGGAGAACCTGCGTCATGCTGTGTGGAATTCGGAACAATTCTATGACGGCTACGGCATGACCAGCGACGGCACGTTCCTTTACGTTACCGGCATCACCATTGTCCCCCGGTCCGGGATGCTGGGGAACGGGCAGATCTTTGTGCAAAAATGGGACAAGCAGCTTAATCTGATCTGGGAAGAACAGTGGGGCGGATCCGGTGGTGACCAGGCACGGGCTATAGGCGTGAATGAGGAGGGTCGCATCATCGTGGCCGGGAATGCAACAATCAGCGGAAATAAACAGATCGTGCTGCTGGTCTACGACGGGGACGGCAACCTGCTGGGCGAAACGCTGTGGGGCGGCGTGGGGGAAGATGTGGCGCATGGATTGTGGATCAGCGGTGAGTACGTTTATATCGCCGGGGAGACGCGCTCCGCTGGCGCCGGAATGAATGACGCCCTGCTGCTAAAGGTGCATATCCCCACGGGCACTTTTCCACAACTCCCATAACCGCTCACTTATCCGCAGGTCCGCTTCACCATGTATAATTCCAGTCAGAGTGTTACTACAGGAAGACGAGGATGCATGTTGGATACTCGCAGCATGGTCGCAACGATCAACGAGGTCAACCAGGCACTGCTATTCGGGCAGGTCATTTTCCCGGCAGACGCGCTGAAGATCTCCCGCTTCATCGCCGGGCGCCAGGGGGCACCGGGAAGCTACGGCGGTTTGTTTGGTCCTGCCGCGGGAGAGACGCTGACGGGCTACCGGCTTTTTACGGGCGATTCTGAAATGATCACGCATGCATCCGCGCGGCACATCCTGGGCGAGGAAGCCCTGCGCATCCTGCGTGTCCTGGATGTCG
>CAZCHK010000074.1:0-8380 GCA_964498605.1 uncultured Anaerolineaceae bacterium
TCCATGTATTACAGAATTATTCTGTCTCATCCAACGAATGCAGAGATAAACAAGAGCACACGTGATTGTCACGACAAATGACCAGTATAATTTTGCCCCTGCTACTGGGCGTGATGCGATTTCAAGAAATATTTTTTGTAGGTAAACGTGAAAATAATAGTTCAATACCAGGTAGTCTTTCTTCCCATTTAAACCCAGGTCCATATACCATAATTCATCTGAGTATTGTGGACCACCTGCATTTTTTGCTAAAACAAAACCTAAAGCGATGGCAAATAGGCCAATAAGAATCCACTCTATTAATCGAATATTTAGAATCTTTTTTTCAATTATTATGGACATGCTCAAATCTTCTGTCTAAGTTTTGCAAGTATTTATTTGCAGCAATTATAATGGACATGGCCTTCACAGTATGATTGTTCCGTTTTTAATCAGGGAAGCAGAAGATTGTAAATGAGTAAATCATGTAAATATAATTAAAAACTTGTGCCAGTCTTGTCTATAAAATCTACTCTTATACACATGCAGAACAATCTCCCGTGTCGATTGCCCTGAAACAGAAGAATACTTGTACCTATTAACTGGTGAGGCGAAGGATTAAGTGATCGTATAGGATCGGTAGTGATAGATAATTTTATTGTTCTTAATCCCGATTGTGTCTTTCCCATCTGATATTTGTTTCGATCCTGAAATGGCAGTCCAGTTGAATGTGTATGAAGTTAGATTTTTTACATAACCAGTCAGTGTGAATATACCGCTTGGAAAAATCGATGAGAGATTTGAATAGTATTCGAGGATTTTTGGGAAGGAAGAGTAAGTTCGCTCTGCCATAATCATCACTGCGTTTTGATCATAGATATTCGACAGGGTTTGATCGTTCAAGCTGTTCAGTGCATTGATGAGCAGTTGGGGAAACTCCTCATTAATGACTGGAGGTTGAACACCCGGTGCAGGTAAATTTCCGATGGCGGTGAATATGGATGGCAGATCCCTTTTACATTCGTCCCAGGAAAACCAGCTGGCACCTCTCAAGCCCAGGGACTGTACTTTTCCCCAGAATTCGACCTGATCAGCAGCGGTAGGCGCCCAGCCGCCTTCCTGGTAAGCCGGGCCAACAGGGAAGATGGGCCGGAAAGGCGCCATGGCTTTGAATTCATCCACGCAGCGCTGCAGCTGGGCAGCCGGATTGTGAGCCTGCACCCAGTACATCAACGGCATGTTCCAGTCCACCTTCTCGAGGAAGATTTTCCATGGAAATTCCTGATGGTAGGAAGGGTATCGGTACGAACTGAGCGCGATTGGGAGGGACGGGAGGCCAGCCCTCAACGCGTTGACAAAGGTCTGCGCCGCCACGTCTTTGCCGGCTAGCTTAAATTCTCCTTCGGCATCGATCACATATCCATCCAGGTTGTATTTCTTCACCTGCGAGATGGCGATGTTGGCCTCACCGGTCGGGTTCAGGCCATAGATGTAATGCCACCCCCAGACTTGCAGTCCTTTGGCCCGCAGCGCTGCAACAACGGGGGGGATGCGATCCACCTTGTTGACGGTGTCGTAATTATAGACGTACGGCCCGTCAGCGATCTTGATGTACACGTGCGAAAGACCTGCGTTGACGGCTTCGTTGGCAATCTTTGTGGCATCTCCCCCTTCACAGTCCTTCACTTTCCAAATCCAAAAACCTTTCCCTTTAATTTTTTTATCATCAATGATTTCAACTGGAGCAGGAGTGGTTGGCGCGGGTAATTCTGAAATTGTTGACCATATCGTGGGGAGATATGCCCTACAGTTGTCCCAGGAAAACCAGCTGGCACCCCTCAAGCCCAGGGATTGTACTTTTTCCCAGAATTCGACCTGATCAGCAGCGGTAGGCGCCCAGCCGCCTTCCTGGTAAGCCGGGCCAACAGGGAAGATGGGCCGGAAAGGCGCCATGGCTTTGAATTCATCCACGCAGCGCTGCAGCTGGGCAGCCGGATTGTGAGCCTGCACCCAGTACATCAACGGCATGTTCCAGTCCACCTTCTCGAGGAAGATTTTCCATGGAAATTCCTGATGGTAGGAAGGGTATCGGTACGAACTGAGCGCGATTGGGAGGGACGGGAGGCCAGCCCTCAACGCGTTGACAAAGGTCTGCGCCGCCACGTCTTTGCCGGCTAGCTTAAATTCTCCTTCGGCATCGATCACATATCCATCCAGGTTGTATTTCTTCACCTGCGAGATGGCGATGTTGGCCTCACCGGTCGGGTTCAGGCCATAGATGTAATGCCACCCCCAGACTTGCAGTCCTTTGGCCCGCAGCGCTGCAACAACGGGGGGGATGCGATCCACCTTGTTGACGGTGTCGTAATTATAGACGTACGGCCCGTCAGCGATCTTGATGTACACGTGCGAAAGACCTGCGTTGACGGCTTCGTTGGCAATCTTTGTGGCATCTCCCCCTTCACAGTCCTTCAACTGCCAGGTCCATATTCCTTTTCCAAGTGGCTCCATTTTTCACCTCTGATCTGAAAACTCAATGAATTAAGATGCAATAGTTGTGCCAAACCTTGTAATTTTCTGTGTTTGTTATATTACTTGGATGCATACTGCAATAAGCTAATACATTTCAAAGCTGATAAGTAGCCCAATTTTTTTCAAGAATCATGTATTTATGAAAGCTCGATAATGCACTCGAATCCTTTGATAGCAACCTTTCCTCTTTTTTTCAAGAGTGTGAATAATCTGTTAATTAACTTCGAGATGATAAAAACTATTAGTAAACGAAATCCGCTTATCCGAGATACTTGCACTATTTATTTACGACAGCGTTGACAATTTCCTGGAATTATTCATTGAGTAAGTTGGTTTTCTTTAGTGTGCGATTAAACAGAAACGGCAGTTTGAATGCAAAAAGAATGCTGACACGGAATGAATTATGACGCATGAGTGATATTATCCTGTAAATTGATCAGTCAATTAGACACGGAATTTTTAATGAGAATATTCTATTGTCAGGAATCGATACTTCCAAAAGTTAATCCACATACCCACACTATTCCACTCACGAAATGCATCAGAAATATGCTGCAGATTAACCAAAATTTATGATTACGAATCAAAGCTCTATTTGTAAGTTTTGAAAACTCATTGATACATAGCAGAACGCCCTCAATAAAAACTATCAACAATGAGACCTCGGCACCCCACCAAAAGTTCCCGTGATTCATCCTCTCACCAGTTTCCTTAAATAAATACATCAGGAGAATACTTATTAAAAGTGTTCCATAAGCTGCGATTAATCTGGGCTCTAGCAAAATCCTTTTATAAAATAGGACTAAAACCATTAAGGGGAATGTTATTGATAAAATTAGCCGAGAAATACTTCCCCCAATTGTTGGAATGTATTGATGAATTACTTCAAATGGAGCAAAGGCTATCCCCCCCCCATCATCTGTACGGTAAGTTGCCAGAAAAAGAATGCTCAAAAGGATCACGCTTGGTATGATCAATCCAAAAATCATTAGTTTATAATTAACATTCTTTTTCCTTATCGACCTGACAAAGGTCATAAATACAATTACAGGTACAAAACAAATGATATATACAGGTTTTGAGATAATATTGAGAATTGTGATTGAACTAATTCCAACGATTTGTTTTAATGCTGAATTTGTTTCTTGAAAGTGGTCCATAATCAACCAAAAAAGCAAAACCGAAAAAGTTTTTAATAGTATGACAGTTGGATTGTGATAAACGTTTATTCCAATATATCCCAAGTATAAATTTCGTTGAGCCAAAGTAAATATGCTTATTGGAGATACAGTTACAAGTGTTAAAGGCAAAAGAAAGCATAAAAAGAGGAGTTTATTCTTTGATAGGAAAGAAAAACGATTCTTAATGCGGTGAAAAATTAAAAGCACTAAGCAATTGTTAAATAAAATCACGACAATTAAACCAGCAATTTGATAGGATAAGTTAGGCCAGATTAGATCAAATTGATTACCAAATACTTTTAGAAGGTTGAAAGGTATTAATGCTCGAACGATGATAGTGATTTGTTGAAAAGCAGTATGACCGTTTTCGGTTCTGGTGGTTTCTGCAAGTTCTCTCGTCCATCTCAAGTGCGTAATGTAATCCGATTGATTCCAAACAGCAATAGTTGGAAAAATGAATATTAAAGTTGATAGCAAAACGAGAACTAATGCCAAGATCGTAAAAGAGTGATCAGGTTCTACTTCTGTTTGTGATTGCACGATTGCCCTCCAATAGCTACAATTACTACCGGAATTTTTCCAAGATTAATTTCTTATCGGTTTCTACTTTGTTGAATCTTTTATCATGGTTGATTGACATCTAAATATGCAATCTAGAATTGGAATATTTAGTTATCAGAAACTGTTTTCATAAGTAATCATTATACTGATACATGTAGCTTAAGTTCGAACAGTTTTCTGCGTGAGATTGAGCGATCTTTTACCTGAAAATTTGTGTCAGAAGTGCCTATCTTTTCTTAACGCACTAACTTGACCACTTGTAAATTATTTTCCAATCGATTTTTTCTGATTTTTTTAAGAATCGCTAAAATCAGGCAGAGGAATGATGCCTCTTTGGAAAAAATCCTGACAATGTAAATGCATCTGCGGATCAATCTTTTTTATCTGGAATTGGAGGAGCTCGGGTATTGCTTTCAATCTCTTCCTGCTGGGTTTTGAATAACGGATTATCATTTTGGTGCGATGTACCAGTTTCCTTTAAATTGTTGTAGCCTTAAAGATACACTTATAACTTTTTATGTTGAGGTCAGATAAATCAGAAACCATACAGCACTAACAGGATCCCCTAAAGGTCGATTGGTATAATATGTTAAATTAAGGCCGATGCGAATGATTGAGGTACCGTAACCATGGAAAGAAAAAAAACTTGCTCAGTAGTTATTCCGGTTTATAACAGCTCTAGTACTTTACCGGGCTTAATTTTTGAACTATCAAGTATTTTTAAATCATTATTTACTGAATACGAAGTAATCCTTGTTAACGATGGAAGCAAGGATGAAAGCTGGCAGATTATAAAAACATTGTCAGAAAATAACCAATCAGTTTTCGGTATAAATTTACTTCGGAATTATGGTCAGCATAATGCTACGTTGACAGGAATACTGCAAGCAAAATATGACCTTATCCTGACCATGGACGATGATCAACAACAATCTCCAAAGGATATATTGCTTTTAATGAATAAGTTGGACGAAGGTTTTGATGTCGTCTACGGATATCCGATTAAGAAAGCTCAGCATTCCTGGCGCAACTTTGCGTCTTGGGTAATCCGTATAGCTTTAAACTTGGCGACAGGAATGAAGAGTGCATATCGATTTTCTTCTTTTC
Source organism: uncultured Anaerolineaceae bacterium (assembly GCA_964498605.1). Classification (GTDB taxonomy): domain Bacteria; phylum Chloroflexota; class Anaerolineae; order Anaerolineales; family Anaerolineaceae; genus JBGQAS01. The sequence continues at coordinate 5,361 of CAZCHK010000074.1, forward strand.
GATTGTTTCGAAAGGAGATCTGCAATGCATTTAAAAATTACGACAATTCGACGGTACTTGTGGATGTGTTATTAAGCTGGGGGACAACCAAATTTGGTTTTGTACCCGTTCAGCACAATGAAAGAAAAATCGGTAAATCGAATTACAATTTTTTCAAATTGGCAAGGTTTGCCTTCGATCTGATCACGGGATTTAGTGATTGGCCATTGAAGCTGGCGTCGTTGATCGGGGTGGTCTTTTCATTACTAGGAATAGTAGTGCTTCTTTATGTTTTAATTAAATATGCGATTATTGGTCAAAGTGTTCCGGGCTTCCCTTTTCTAGCGTCGATCATCGCAATTTTTTCCGGTGCGCAGCTGCTTTCGTTGGGGATCATAGGGGAGTATCTTAGCAGGATACACAATCGATCTATTGGAAAACCTGTGGCGGCAATTAAGGAATATACCAACAATATATTAAGGAAGAGTAAAGATGATAAAAGTTGAGAAGTCAAAAATTTTTGATTCAAAACTGTTTTTTTCGGTAATTCAATCTTCCATTTACAAACCTTACCGAAGTTACCCGGGAGTGGTCGATCAAGATGTAAATAAATACATACTAAATCAATTCCAAGTATTTGACTCAGCCCAAACCACAGAAGTTTTTACTGCGATTGAAAATGATAAGGTTGTGGGAGTTGCCTCGTTTTCCTATCTACCATGGGATTCACAGTTGTTCGACATCAGGATGGGTACAATAAAGCACCTGTTTGTCGACCGCACCCATGCCAGGCAGCTGGATATCTTGACCTCTCTTGTTTCGAATATCGTCGATTGGAGTAAAGAACAGAAGTACTCATTTGTGCTCAAAAAAGTAAATACCGATGATCTTGTCTCCATTCGTAGTCTTGAAAACAATAAGTTTCTTTGGGTTGACACGCTCCTGGATTATGTTTATGACCCAATAAAAAAACCATTCACCAGCCTTGCACAACCCGTCTTATTGGGAGATGGAAAAATCAGGCTTGCATGTAAGGATGACGAAAATTCGCTTAAAGAAATCGCTTATGCTGCATTTAAAAATCATTTTGGACGATTTCATTCTGACCCCAACATCCCACGGGAAAAAGCGATCAATGTTTATGTGGAATGGATTTGCTCGTCATTAAATGGGTATGATGATTTTATAACTCTGTTGGAAATGGAAAACCGAATTGTTGCTTTTTGTACGTGGAGATACCCCTCATCTCAAGAAGTGAACAATTCTATTCATGTCGGTCATTTGAGTCTGGTTGCAGTGCATCCTGACTTCACAAAAATGGGTCTGTTCTACACTGTTACTTATGAAGGCATGAGAAGAATGGTTACGAAGATCACATCTATTGAAACTGCTACACACATTAATAACTATCCTGCTCAGCGCGGATTCACCAGGTTGGGTTGGCAAATTTATGATGCACATCATGCTTACCATTTATGGCTTTAATGTTAGTGAATAGCTCAATAAAAGATATCGCATTATCAAACAGAATACTTATTATGTTGATAATGCACAATGCTTTCTTGTCTTAGCAACAATCACCTGAACGCTTCTTGCCAAAGATTATGGATTCTCACAACTGTAAAAAAAGGTCCCACTAATTCTCCTCAAAAACCGAAGATTATCCGTCAACCCTCCAGGGTTCTAACATTTAGAAGATACTGCTGTCCAGATTCGGTGATAATTGTTTCAGTTTGAGTCGGAGTAGTCATAATTTGAGAGTATTTATGTAATGAAGCACATTTACCTTGAAATTAAGAAAAACCTGAGTGGGTATTCTGCAAATAAATCGTAATTGCTTTCACTAACGCCTTGTGGAATTCATAAAACCTCTCTACCTGATATAGAAAAAAGCCGTCCCTCAGGTAGAGGGACGGCGGTGTTAACTTAACCATCTTAATGACAGTATCCACTACCAAAAGCGCCAAAGATGTCTGTCCAAGTGCAGCCATTCGCCTGGCAGGTTTCTCGTGTCGTAAAGGTACTGCAATCAAAACTGGGAGGAGGTGCCTCGCAGCTTGGGATCGATCCTGGCCAGCTGGGCAGTTCGCAGGTTTGGATGATTGAGGAGCCCAAGAATTGATAGTCCAGTGTCAGTATCCCAGGAGTTGAAGGGATTGGACCAGCACAGTACACAATCCCGTCAAAATTGGGGATTAAATCGCAGGCATAATAACTGGAACCATCTGTGGCACTGGCACTTCCATCTTTCAAAGGTTGTGGATCCTGCGCGCAAGTCTGTACGCGGAACTCAAGGCTGGTTTCCGAGCGGCAGCCCACTTCCAATAATCTGCAGACGCAATCCGGGAATTGACATTTCGGAACAGTGAGCGTGAAATCACGGCAGGTACCATCCGAGTAGCACACTTCGAAAGTTTTCGTATCTCCAGCATTCAGTGCAAGATTTTTACAGAAACAATCAGAATTCTGGAAGTAGCAGTCGCAGGTCAGCTGTTGGCCTTCCAGCTTGACGCTGGTGATCTCCAGTTGTTGCAGCGGCAGCACATCCGTGTCAAAGATAACCAAACCATCCTGCTGGCAGAAAAAGCCTGCCCAGAAGGAGAAGTTCTCATCTTCCGCGCAGGAGAGGTGTGGCACGACAGCACTGTCTGACGGGTGGCTGTCGTAGCTGACTTCCAGCGCGAGAAGGTCTCCCGGCTGGCCAGGCAGGTCTTTACACGACCAGTTTTGCGGTGCGACCTCCATGCAATACAGGGCGGTGCTATTGGCGCGTATTTGGGTGATCGTATCAGGCGCGGCGGGATTGAAGGCTATGTTGATCCCCGCTTCACCTCCTGCCAGGCATTCCGCGCCCACGACCATGCCGTAGCCTGGCAGCTGTGAGCAGATCGGCATGGGGATCGTGCTGGTGAAACATTCACCGTCCACGCATACAACCGCCTGCTCGGTGCTGCCTTCGTAAAACGCGGGGACGTAGCAGGCAGCTTCACCCGGGTTGACCGGCGTGCACATCAGGTCATCCAGCCCGACCGTAACGGGGG
>CAZCHK010000075.1:0-8041 GCA_964498605.1 uncultured Anaerolineaceae bacterium
ATACACCATGGGAAAATCGTTTTGCGCAGCGCACGCAGAGAATGAAAAGCTCAGCAATTCGAGAGCTGCTAAAACTTACTGAGAATCCAGATGTCATCTCTTTTGCGGGAGGTTTACCAGCTCCTGATGTTTTTCCAACAGACGAAATCCAAGAAGCCTGTATTCGAGTACTGAAAGACTTGGGTCCAATCGCCCTTCAATATGGCACTACTGAAGGATATCGACCTTTAAGAGAAATGATAGCCAGACATAGCGCCAGGTATGGCATCGAAGTATCTGCAGAAAACGTGATGATCACAACAGGTTCACAGCAGGCGTTGGATCTAGTTGGAAAGATTTTTATTAACCCCGGTGATCGGATTCTGGTTGAATCTCCCACCTACCTTGGCGCGTTACAAGCGTGGAATGCGTATGGGGCGGAATACGTGACGGTTAACTCAGATGAAAATGGAATGGCAACTGATGAATTGGAGGCCGCATTGAGATCCGGACCGAAATTCATCTACACGCTTCCCAATTTTCAAAATCCGATGGGAACTACCCTCCCGCTTGAAAGAAGAAAGAAACTGATCGAATTGGCAGATCGATATGGTGTACCAATAATTGAAGATGATCCATATGGACAGTTAAGATTCGAAGGAGAGCATATTCCATCGGTAGTTTTGTTGGATAGCCAATACCGTAACCAGTCCTCATGCTATAGTGGAAATGTAATTTACTTCAGCACTTTTTCAAAAATTTTAGCTCCTGGATTGCGACTTGCCTGGGTCATCGCTCCTCAAGAAGTAATTATGAAGTTGGTTCAAGCTAAACAAGGCGCGGATTTGCACACCCCCACTTTCAATCAAATTGTTGCATATGAGGTTGGGCACGGCGGTTTTATTGACAAGCATGTACAATTGATTAAAAGAGTATATAAAGAACGTCGGGATATCATGCTGGACGCACTTGAGGAACACATGCCAGAAGGTGTGAAGTGGACTCACCCGCAAGGCGGATTATTCCTTTGGGCATCAACACCTATGAATATCAACACGACTGATATATTTCAGGAAGCTGTCAAAGCCAAAGTTGCATACGTTCCAGGAGCATCCTTCCACCCACTGGGTGGTGGAAGTAACACAATGCGATTAAACTTTTCCTACTCAAAACCCGATTTAATTAACGAAGGGATTGCGCGCCTGGGAAAAGTGCTTAAAACTCGAATCAATCGGTAAGCATCCATGTATCTCACAAAAACAGAGCTCCGGTCGGAGCTCTGTTTTGAGTACCACATTTCATGGTGTAGGTATGGATGTGCTCGTAGCTTGAATCGTGGGAGTCGGTGTAACCAGGTTGACGCGAATAGTGATGATATCCCCTACATCAATGTCATTAATATCCGTTATATCCTTGTTCTGAGCCAAGATATCTTCGACTGTAGAATTGAACGTACTTGCAATCGTGTATAAGGTATCTCCGAATTGAATGGTGTATTGTAATTTTGTCCCCCTGGGTAGATCACTAGGGATTGATGTGGGTGTCGGCAGCTGCTGCCCGGAGACCGGAATGATGATGGTCTGATTGGGTTGAATCGGGCAACCTCCCGCGAAATTATTAATGGCTAGTAAAGTGAGCAGGTCGACATTAAATTTCGTTGCGATGTCAAAACAATTATCACCCTCTTGAACAACATACTCAAAAGGACCTGAGGGTGTTGAGGTGGGAGTGACTGTTGGTGTTTCAGTAATTGTCGGCGTGCTGGAAGGTGTAGGTGATGGAAGTGTGGCGGTAGCTGTACTTGTTGTGGTGGCTGTCGCAGTTTTTGTCGCAAAAATCCCTGTTAGGTTTCCACCCGAGGCAGCAATAGCAATGACGAAAACTCCGATGATGACTAGTAGAATGGCCAGGATGATGAATAGCATGGGCACAATTCTTTGCCTCTTCTGGAAGGAGTCAATCACATCTTGAGGGTTAATTTTATCTGACATAAGATCTCCGTTCAACCAATTCTACACGACTTTTGGATTGTTTTTCAAATCTGATAAGAGATTTTCATCATTCCCTTAATCATACATGTTATAATTTTTTTAATTCAACCAATCGGAGGCGACTGATGGAGATTATCCAAAATACCTATAAACATTGTGATTTGGTAAAAGTAAGCGGGCGTATCGATAGCTATACTGCACCAGAACTTGAAGTTGTTCTAAATAAGTGCACGAATGATGACAAATTTAAAATTGTCATTGATTTGAGCTCGGTAGATTTTATTTCATCAGCGGGTATGAGAGTCTTAATTGGTGCACAGAAAGAATGCCGCAGGTACAATCGCGGTGAAGTGGTATTAGCTGCCGTAAATAAGAAGATACTGTCCGCGTTGGACCTGGCTGGATTTACGAACTTATTCAAAATATTCCCAGATGTAACTACTGCTGTTGGTCAATTCTAGTGCCTGTCAGCCATGCCAGTTAAGACCTTCGAAGCTAAGTTCGAAAATCTATCAAAGATTTCCAGTTTTGTATTGGAAACCGCCAAGAATCTTGATTTTTCAGATTTCGATATTTATGCAATTGAAACAGCTGTTGATGAGGCATGCTCAAATATCATAGAGCATGCCTACAAAGATCGTAAAGACGGTTTGATCCAAGTTGAGGTAACACCTGACCGTGGTCAAGTGACGATAAAGTTAACTGATAACGGGATTCGTTTCGATCCCAATAAGATCAAACCCCCAAACCTGAAATGCCCGCTCAAAGACAGGGCAAATCACGGATTAGGCCTGTATTTTATATATCAGTGGATGGATGTCGTTCAATTTTCTTTCACCGAAAATGGTAACCAATTGATAATGGCCAAGCTCCGCGATAAGTAATCCTCATTCGCATCCATTATTATGAACGAAACAACGCAAAAAGAAGTTGATTTCGCGGGAGTATATCAAAAACTTACTGCTGCCAAATCATTCCGATTGTTTCAAAGAATATTCACGCAGTATTTAGAAAAAAAATATTACTGCTCATGTGTTATGCACCAGATTTCTCCTGCATTTCCTGTACCTGACAATGCGGACATAACTTCGTTTGGAGTGATCGATCTTCCTATTCCTCAAAGTGATGATCAGTGTAAGAGGAATCGATATCCAAACAGTCAATTATTAAAGTTTTCAATGATCGCGAATGAACTGCTATTCGCAGTTGTGCATATTTGCCCACATTGTAAATATCGTAAAAGTGTAATGAACAAACTCTCTTTAGAAATTAAGCTTGCAAGCACAGCATTGCACACACTTTGGCTTAAAAAAGAAAATCTCATCCATCAAAGTTTTCCTGTACAAGAATTGACACAACCCACTGGACGGCCAAAGGAAAGTAAAAACAACTATCAGGGAACAGAAGAACATCTCAATGATGCTTACGCATCGGATTACAGCCTTGCGAATGAATTGAAGTACTTAATTCGTAAACTTGACCAATATTCTTCGCTGACCGAACTCTGCAATTCAATCCTGAAAAGGATTAATAAGTATTGCCCCAGTTCTCATTCATTAATAATTATCGAGAAAAACCAAAGCCTCGACATTTCGACGAATTCAAATATCCTGGCTTACAAAGGTTTTAACAAGAAAATACTGAATGCCACTGATGGTGTTTCCATCACCAAATGGATCGCTCGAATCAAGGATACTGTCAAATTTCACCAGATGCAATCGAAGGATAATTCACCATTTTTTACGAGGGACAGTACCTTATCCAAAATGTGCAGTTTGACGATTTCTTTATCGTCACAGAATAAAGAATGGCTGGGTGCTTTATTTCTCGCGGATCCGCATAAAGAAGTTTTCGATAAAAAGAGCATCAAGTTTTTATGTGAATATTCAAACCACATAACAAGAATTATCCGGTTGGCTATGGATTATCAACACAGCCGTTTGCAAGCATGGACATCATCTGTTTTGTTACACACAGCAGAAACTGCTCAAGAAGTCCACAACATTTACGATCTTTTTCTAACCATGCAGACAATTACATTGCTGCTTTCGGGAGTGAATCGATGCGGTTTTTTCCTATACGATTCTGAAGAAAGAATGTTCAAGCACGTTGTCTCGCATGCTTTGGATTTTCACTCAGAATTAAAAGCGATTCTTGTGGATGATATGCATATTGCTCCAATTGTGCAGGATCGAGTCCCTGTCATCTTAAACCACAGTTCCAAAGAATTACAATCATTGCCTATAGTTACGAAAAAGAATGAAGTTGTAAAGATCTTACCCTTGCAAAGTCAACAAGCGTTGTATGGATGCATGCTCGTCGGAATGCAAGAATCAATCCTAAAAGAGAATTCTCCTGAGTTATCCAGAGCGTCCGAAACCATTCTTGGAGGAATTGTCACTCAAACGTCCAACGCGCTCAAAAGGATAGAAATACTGGAAGAACAAGCCGAGGAAACATATGTTTCTACGGTTCTTCTTCAGGTGACCCAGACTATCGTTAGCCTGAAAAACGTTGATGAAATTTTAGACGCGATTCTGAATATCCTGCCAATACTTGTTGGTATCGATTTAATCCTGATCATAAAATGGGATAAAAGTGCTAAATCGTACTCGATCTGGAAGATGTCAGATCAAAGTTCGCAAATTGAAGAGAAGATATTCACCACAGCGATGTCTTCAAAAGCCGCAGAGTTTTTCGATTCCATCCGGGTTTCAAATTCGTATCAAACCACCTCGCTTTCGGAGTTCACCAAGGGATTTCAAAGTCCACACATCGATTCAACAGGTGCTGGATTAAGCAGTGTGGGCAACAGTGCACTGATTGGCTTTCCGATCTCTCATCAAAATGATTTCTTTGGCATATTACTGACCAAAGAATCCAATGTTTCTCCCCAATTTCATTTAAAAAGAGTCGAAATATTATCCGGTGTCGCGCAACAAATAGGATTATCGATTCAGAATACCATTCTCGGAGAGGATGCACGCGAGAAAGATAAACTCCAAAAAGAAATCCAGTTGGCCAGAAAAATTCAACTGACTTTTCTTCCTGAAAAATTACTTAAATTAAAGAGCTGGAATATGGCAGTGAGATGGATAACCGCTCGCCAGGTTGGAGGTGATTTTTATGATTACTTTCAGTTAGACGACAGTAATGTGGCTCTTGCGATTGCGGATGTTGCTGATAAAGGTTTGCCAGCTTCTTTGTACATGACAGTTACCAGAACTCTCATCCGCGCTCATTCACGCAATGCGGTTTCTCCCGCCATGGTTCTTACCAAAGTGAACGAACAATTGCTTCTAGACTCACCAAATTCCCTCTTCGTTACTGCTGTGCTTGGATTCTTAAACCTCTCCACAGGAAGATTAACTTATACAATTGCAGGACATCCGCTTCCTCTGGTCATAAGATCAAAGACTCATACCATAACACCACTCACTAAATGCGGGATGGCTTTAGGTATTTCTGACAGCGCGAATCTCATAGATCGAAAAACCACTTTACTGAAAAATGATACACTAATTTTTTACAGTGATGGGCTAACAGATTGCGTAGATATGAAAATGAAATCTTATGATGAGGACAGGTTGGTTAGGCTTTTGGAGTCAAAGACGATCAATACTGCTGAAGATGCTTTATCACTTATTGAAAAAGATTTGAAAAAGTTCCGCGGGGATGCTGCGATCGTTGATGATCTAACGATTCTAGGCTTATCACGAGAATGAAGAATAATCAATCCTAATCTCCAAATAACAAAGCCCACCAGATCTCCCAACTGGATATTTCCTGGCTTTGTGTATACGATTGACTGATCGTTTCAAGAGATGATTCCCCAGGATTGATCGGGATTACGAGGATATCATCAGGCAATGCCATTCGACCCTGCTCTCTTGCCCAATCTTCCACAGCTGGAACTGAAGTAGCGTAAGCTATTTTGGTCACCAAGGCCTCTGAAGTACTGGTCAACTGCATTACTTCGACATACATATCATCTCGCTCTTTGCTTAACCGGGCAAGTTCTGCAATCCGATTGAACAAGTCCATCAATAGAAAAAAACCAAGAACGATTAGGCCTAAAGTCACAAAACGCTTTGGAGATACTTTAAATTTACTCATCGTCATTATCTTACCTCAAACTATTTCAATCATCAATAAAAAATCCTGCTGTTGCAGGATTTTGTGCCGAAGGAGGGATTTGAACCCTCACGAGCGTTATACCCACTACGCCCTGAACGTAGCGCGTCTGCCAATTCCGCCACTTCGGCCAATGTACTGGTCAATTTTATCAAACTGCATCAAATTGTCAATCTTAAAGGTATGGCCATATACCGGGAACAATCATTTACCCTCATGCTATAATCTTTTCGTGTCCATGGCAATCCTTACAGGCATAACAACTCTTCTTTCTCAATACCCAGGAGAAATCATCTACTTTTCTTTACTTGTAGTAATTAGCATCACAAGCCTGGGTTTAGGTTTTTTTCATCTGAAAAGGAACGCGGCTGATTTTTCAAAACAAAGACTATATGCCTATGCGTTAATCACTCTCTGCTACTGCATTCAATTATGCGTGCATATTTTAAGTTGGACGGACATGATAAACGAACGAATGTATACGCCTCCACTTGAACGTTATCTAAGTTTTATCGGCGTAGCATCGATCATGTACATCCTCACGCTTCAGAGCAGGCAGTATCATCCTGTAGCGATTTTAATATTCCTGTTCAGTACAACCACTATCTGGTTAGCTAGCTATTGGTTTTGGTGGCGCATCTTTTCCACATCCTTCTTCAATCAAACATGGATTAATTACTCGTGGATTACTGTAGCTTTGGTATTATTATTGACTGGGTTGATCCTATCGATACAAAAACCTGCCAGAGATCAGTTTTTCAGCATAATGATCTCATCGATTTTAATACTTGGATATTCGCTTCACTTTCTGGAAGGGAACCTCAATTCAGATAAAGCTCTTCTGCCCAGGGTATCCCTTCTGATAGCATCAAGTATGTTAATCGTCATGGAAATCTTTTCAAACCGAGAGAGATTGTCTAATATGAGAAAGAGTAACAGGAATACGAAAAATCCACCTACAACTTCCCTTGTGAACCGAAATGTCTCTGCGGCTGAATTATCTAGCGCATGGATTGATTTCTTCTCCAGCAATTCAGACAACACGAAATTGATGTGTATCACTAGAATACTGGCTTATTCATTTCAGTCGCAATTTGTGTATCTGGTCAGGTTAAATCCAGAGAAAAAAAAGGTCTTCTTTGATCATGGATACAATATTATTCAGAAATCTACTTTAAGTACATTTTCTTTACGCTGTGAGGAAGTGCCATTAGTATGCAACGCGCTGATTGATTGGAAAGTTTTAGAAATCTCAACTAAGAATTCTGTTTCTTCAGATCTCGGAATTATCAGAAATTTCACATTCCCTAATCTTAACAATTGCATCGTAGTTCCTTTTACGGTTCAAGCGGAAAAAAATTCATTCGGTTACTTATTCCTGAATCCTTTTATTCATGACCAATCAATTACTGGAAAATCTTTAGAAAATTCCGAACTGCTGCGTTCCCTAAAGTCGCTGTACGACAAGAAAAGCGAATCTAATAATGATAATGACGAAAACGTGCGGGACCAAAGATTAATTGAAGTCCTCACCAAACTTCAAGAAACACAAGCAGAAAATGTGTTTCTTTCCGAACAACTAGAGACCCTGCAAAAGCAGAGCCATTATAAAACAGTCCCCACATCAGCAGAAATGATGTCACACAAAACGATCACAAACGGAAAACATTCAGATTCTCAAGAACTCTATGAAAAATCTGATTCCTCCAAACCCTTATCGCAAATAGAAACCGAGTTACGGCTTACCTTAGAAGAAATGGCTCGATTGCAAAACGTTGTCGCGGAATCCAAAATTAAAATACATCAACTGAAAAATCAAATTGATCATCCCCCGAATATCAATAATGAAAATTTTCAGATAATTGATTCGATTGTTCAAGAACTCCGCCAGCCAATCACTTCTATTATCGGATATATCCATCTTATGCAAAGCGAAT
>CAZCHK010000076.1:0-7330 GCA_964498605.1 uncultured Anaerolineaceae bacterium
TTGGAAAGGTGGTGAAGTGCCCTCGGGAAAAGACCTGATAAAGAAAAAACATTATTGACCAATCCAAATAGACTTGATATAATAATAAATTGCGCATCTCCGGTTTGATGCGATGATTCATGTTTAATTAGTTCCGGGAAACCTGACCAGGAGTGTAGAATGCCTTCAGAGCTGCCAGTAAAATCGTACGCGCGTATTCCAAAAATATTTGACATCCCGAATTTGATAGAAGTCCAGCTGGATTCTTTTAAAAGATTAAAAGAAGAGGGTTTGGCGGACCTTTTTGACGAAATCTCTCCCATCGAGTCTTACAACAAGGGGATGAAATTATACTTTCCATGTAAGAATCCCGAACTCAAGTCGTGGGATCTTCAATTTTACTTTGAGCCCCCCAAGTATTCGATGGATCAGTGCGTGGAAAGAGACCTTAATTACGCCAGCGGATTGAAAGTCGACGTGCTGCTGGCGGGACCGGAAATTTCTCAACCCATTAAATCCAATCTATTTTTGGGTGAGTTCCCTGAAATGACCGAAAAAGGTACGTTCATCATAAACGGCACAGAGCGCGTGGTCGTGTCTCAGCTTATCCGTTCGCCAGGTGTGTATTTTGACGCGCAGGTCGATCGAACTTCAGGTCGAAAGCTGTCAACCGCAAAATTGATCCCTGATCGCGGTGCCTGGATGGAATTTGAAACCCGGAAGAATGACTACCTCATCCTGAAATTCAACCGCAAAAAGACAATCCCCATCACGGTATTCTTGAGGGCTTTGGCTGCCGTTGATGACGGGGTGACGGATCCCCCTCTGAAAACCGGGAAAACAGAAGAACTGATCGACCTGTTTGCCGAGGTCGATACGAATAACGACCGAAAGTTCATCGAAGCCACGATCAGGCAGGAACCCGAATGGGATCCCAATCGACCGGTTGCGGAATCGGCCTTGCTCGAGTTCTTTAAAAAAATGAGACCTGGCGATCCGGCGACACCTGAAAACGCCAGAAACTTCATCCTGGAACAGCTTTTTGATCAACGCCATTACGATCTCGAACGCGTTGGCCGATACAAATTAAACCAGAAACTGGATTTGATGGAGCAGGTTGAGTTGGGGCATCGCACCATCACGAAATGGGACATTGTCCGTTTAATACAGCGCATGATATTGATCAACAATGAGAAAATCGACAAGGACGATATCGATCATCTTGGAAACCGCCGTGTGAAAACGGTTGGAGAATTGATCCAGAACAAATTACGCGTTGGGCTGCGAAGGATGGAGCGAGTGATAAAGGAACGCATGTCCATTCGCGATCAAAACTCGGAAGCATCACCCGTGTCTCTTGTTAACATCAGACCCGTGGTTGCTGCTTTGCGGGAGTTCTTTGGCTCAAGTCAGCTGTCCCAATTCATGGATCAGACGAATCCCCTGGCTGAATTGCGACACAAACGGACCCTCTCGGCTTTAGGACCGGGCGGCCTGAGGCGTGAGCGAGCCGGCTTCGATGTACGCGATGTGCATCACTCCCACTACGGACGCATCTGCCCGATTGAAACTCCTGAAGGTCCAAACATTGGCCTGATCGGGCGTCTCGCTTCATTCGCGCGTGTCAATCAATTTGGATTCATCGAAACGCCGTACCGGCGGGTTAGAAAAAGCCTGCCCGTGGATGACGATCGATTGGCTGGCAGGAAACTGCGGGAATCCATTGCCCACCCAAAAACAGGCGAGGTGGTTGCGGCGGAAAATGAGACGCTGACATCAAAAACGATCTCGGCGATCAAAAAGGCCCGTAAAGATCTGCCAGAGGTACTGGTTGTGCCATTCGTCACGGAAGAAGTTGAATACCTTTCTGCGGACGCTGAGGATAAATTCATGATTGCTCAGGCAAACACTCCTCTGAATCCGGACAACGAATTCGATGTCGAGATGATTTCCAGCCGTTATTACTCAGACTTCCTTGAGGTACGATCAGAGCAGATCGATTACATGGATGTAGCCCCGCATCAGGTCGTTGGTATCAGTGCTGCGTTGATTCCTTTCCTTGAACATGATGACGCCAACCGCGCGTTGATGGGTTCGAACATGCAGGCGCAGGCTGTTCCTTTGATCAATCCTGAAATACCGCTGGTCGCCACAGGGATGGAAGGATATGCGGCCATGCACAGCGGGCAGGTTCTGGAAGCGAACGATGATGGCGAGGTCATCTCCGTGACGGGTCAGGACATCCAGCTCAAGACCGCAAACGGGATAAGAAAATTCGAGCTGCGGAAATACCAACGCTCCAACCAGAGCACCTGTATCGACCAGCGCCCAGCGGTTGTCAAAGGGCAGAAAGTCAAGAAAGGTGATATTCTGGCTGACTCCAGTTCGACGCGCGAAGGTCAGCTCGCTTTGGGACAAAATGTCGTTATCGCTTTTGTTTCATGGGAGGGAGGAAACTTCGAGGACGCCATTCTCGTATCTGAGCGGCTGGTTCAAGATGATCGATTCTCTTCGATCCACATCGAGAAACATGAATTGGAGGCGCGTGACACGCGCCTGGGACCAGAGGAGATCACCCGCGACATCCCCAATGTGGGCGATGAGGCGATCAAAGACCTTGATGAGGAAGGGATCATCCGGATTGGCGCGGAAGTATACCCCGGAGATATCCTGGTGGGGAAAATCACCCCGAAGGGTGAAAAAGAACTCACGCCAGAGGAGAGGTTGTTACGGGCGATTTTTGGTGAAAAATCGCGAGACGTAAAGGACACTTCTCTGAGGATGCCGCATGGCGAGCGCGGAAAAGTCGTCGACGTGAAAGTGTTCACCAGGGCGGATAACATTGAACTGGCTGCCGGCGTGGATAAGATGGTGCGCATCTCCGTCGCGCACCTGCGGAAGATCACCGCTGGCGATAAAATGGCAGGTCGTCATGGGAACAAGGGGGTCGTCTCCCGCGTCATCGCGGTGGAAGACATGCCTTACCTGGCGGATGGCACACCCATCGATATAATTTTGAACCCGCTCGGCGTTCCCGGACGTATGAATATCGGGCAGGTATTGGAAACTCATCTGGGCTGGGCCGCGCACGAACTGGGCTTCCGGGCACTCACGCCAGTTTTTGACGGTTCAAACGAGTATGAAATCGAGGCGGAATTAGCCCGGGCCTGGCTGGTTGGAAAAGCCTGGCGTGAAACCGCTGAAAAAGCCTGGGAATGGCTCAAGGAGCAAAGCTACACCCCCGAATCCATCAAGGACGATGAGGAGGTTCGGCTGCTGTACCTTGAATCCTGGTTGGGACCAAAGAACTACGAAATTCATCGCCTGGCAGAGGATCGCAATTACGCTCGACGCGTGACTGTGACGGAATGGCTGAAGGAAAAAGGATACGACGCGAGTCAAATTCTGAAATATGATAGCCTTGAACCGGGAACTCCTGCCATATCAGAGCAGGATACCCGCGCGATCGAGGTGTGTTTGCGCTTGTGGCTTGAAGAAAATGGAGAAAATGCCAGCAAGGTTTCCGATGAGCATATTCGCCAGAAAGCTGAAAAGTACATGCGGGAAACCGGCGTTCCAATGCCGATCCTGGGAAAACAAATCCTTCGCGATGGGCAAAACGGAAGACCGTACGATCAACCTGTCACGGTGGGTGTGATGACCATGTTAAAACTGCACCACCTGGTTGAGGATAAGGTGCACGCACGCGCGACCGGACCTTACAGCCTGGTCACACAGCAACCGCTGGGTGGTAAAGCGCAGTTCGGTGGGCAGCGGTTTGGAGAAATGGAAGTGTGGGCTTTGGAGGCATATGGAGCCGCGTACACGCTGCAAGAGATGCTGACCATTAAATCCGACGATGTGCAAGGGCGGACCAGCGCTTATGAAGCGATCGTCAAAGGGATACCGATCGAAGAGCCAAGTCTTCCGGCATCGTTCCGCGTGCTTGTCAAAGAACTGCAGAGCTTGGGGTTGGCGGTGGAAGCGTTGATCGACTCAAATGAAGTGATCAAATTCGGCAAAGATGAGGATAAGATACGTCAACCAAGGTTGGATACCGGATTATTGGGTATTCAAGGCGGTTTAGGCGGAAGTTTTTCTTGACGCTGAAATACTGACATGTTATAATGTCGGGCTGTTATTAAAGGTGCTCGGTGATTGGTTACCTTGCCTGAATAGGTGAGGCCATCATTGAAGAAGGTGGCCTCATTTGTTTCTCGAATAGGGAAGAAAGCGATCACCATGTTTAAATTACTTTGGAGGCTGTAGAAAGTGCCAACTATCAATCAACTGATCCGAAAAGGACGCGAATCGAGAAAATCGAAGAGCAAAGCGCCCGCTTTACTGTTCACATTGAACTCGAAGAAACAGCGCAGAACAAAGCAGATAAAAGGTGCCCCCCAGAAACGCGGCGTATGCACTGTTGTGAAAACGACAACACCTAAAAAACCGAATTCCGCATTACGGAAAATCGCGCGCGTGCGTTTATCCAACGGCGTCGAGGTGACAGCGTATATTCCTGGCGAAGGCCATCAGCTGCAGGAGCACTCCGTCGTTCTTGTTCGCGGCGGCCGCGTAAAAGACTTACCCGGTGTGCGCTATCATATCGTTCGCGGTTCCCTGGATTCAACCGGTGTAGCCAAACGAAGTCAGGGTCGTTCAAAATACGGCGCAAAACGCCCTAAAGCAGAAGCATAGTTTTTAGTGATTTGGAGTTAATAACATGCGTCGAACAAAACCGATCAAAAGAGTAATTATCCCTGACCCAAAGTACCAAAATTTGGTTGTGCAGGATTTCATCAATCGTATCATGCGGCGAGGAAAAAGAAGCGTTGCCACAACGCTTGTATACGATGCCTTTGCAGCGATTGAGAAAGAAACCGGAAAAAATCCAATCGATATTTTCGATCTTGCATTGAAGAATGTTGGTCCATTGATGGAAGTACGCCCGCGCAGGGTAGGCGGCGCGACCTATCAGGTTCCAATGGAAGTACCGGCAGACCGCAAAGCCACTCTTGCCATGCGCTGGATCATTGATTCTGCCAAAGCGCGCACCGGAAAATCATTTTCCGAGAAACTGACCGCGGAACTTATGGACGCGTCAAATAATCAGGGTGCCGCTGTGCGCAAGCGTGAAGAAACCCACAAGATGGCAGAAGCCAATCGTGCTTTTTCCCATTTTCGACTGTAGGTAAGGAGCCTATACCCGGTTGGTGATCCATGTCCCGCACGAAAAGTCTCGAGCGTTACCGCAATATTGGAATTATTGCTCACATTGATGCTGGCAAAACGACCACCACCGAACGTATTCTGTTTTATACCGGCAAGACATATCGCATTGGCTCCGTTGACGATGGCACGACCATAACAGATTACCTTGCGCAGGAACGCGAACGTGGAATCACGATCGTTTCAGCCGCGGTGACAACTGAATGGAACGATCATCAGATCAACATTATCGACACACCGGGACACATAGATTTCACCGCCGAGGTTCAGCGCTCGTTGAGAGTGCTTGACGGCGGTGTTGTTGTTTTTGATGCCACCCAGGGCGTGGAACCTCAGAGCGAAACTGTCTGGAGACAGGCAGATCGCTACAAGGTGCCCAGGATATGTTTTATCAATAAAATGGACCGGGTAGGTGCTTCTTTCGATATGTCCGTTGATTCAATTCGCCAGCGCTTGGGCGCGAACCCGATCAAAATGCAGATACCCATCGGTGAAGAAGCGAATTTCACTGGTGTCATTGATATTCTCACTCAAAAAGCAGTTTACTGGGAAGACGAGTTGGGGAAAGAACCCCGGACTACGGATATCCCACCAGACATGCGGACATTGGCTCACGAGAGCCGAAACCAATTAATTGAAAAAATATCGGAACTGGATGATCTCCTGACGGTTAAATTCCTTGAAGAAGAAGAGATCAGCCTGGCAGAAATGAAAGCTGCTCTGCGGAAGGCCGTTCTTTCTGGAAAAGCCACCCCGGTGTTTTGCGGCTCGTCGTTAAGAAACAAAGGAATTCAATTACTGCTGGATGGGATCGTCGACTATCTGCCTTCTCCGTATGATATTCCTCCTGTTGTGGCTGTGGATCCCGTAAAAAACGTGGAAGTGCAGCGAGAACCGAAAGATGACGCCCCGCTGAGCGCACTGGTATTCAAGATCGTCAGCGATCCGTATGTTGGCAGATTGGCCTATGTCCGCGTGTACTCCGGCACGTTCGCGCAAGGGACCATGGTCCTGAATTCGATTAAAGGCAAAAAGGAACGGGTCGGAAGGTTGCTGCGGATGTACGCCGACCACCGGGAGGATATCTCGGAGGTCATGGCCGGTGACATAGGCGCCGTGATCGGGTTGAAAGACACCTTCACCGGTGATACCCTGTGTGATCAACATCACCCAGTGGTTTTGGAGAACATCAGTTTTCCGGAGCCGGTCATCTCAGTGGCCATCGAGCCGAAAACCAGTGCCGACCAGGATAAGCTGGGATCGGCTTTGCGCAAGCTTTCAGAGGAAGACCCGACATTTAAGGTCCATACGGATGAAAATACTGCCCAAACCATCATATCCGGGATGGGTGAACTCCATCTGGACGTGCTCATTGACAGAATGTTCCGCGAATTTAATGTTCAGGCCAATGTCGGCAAACCCAGGGTATCATACAGAGAGACCATACTCAAATCGGTCATCAATCACAGCCACAAGTATGTCAAGCAGACGGGTGGCAAAGGTTTCTACGGACATGTGATCATTAATGTCGAGCCGATCAGCAGGGGAAATGGGGTAATATTTGAGAACAAAGCAAGTGGAAGTGATGTCCCCAAGGACTATGTTAACGCAGTCGAAAAAGGAATCATGGAAGCTACCGATTCTGGTATTTTGGCTGGTTACCCGATCACCGATATCAAGGTGACGCTCACTGGTGGATCTTTCCATGAAGTGGATTCAAATGAAATGGCATTCAAAATGGCGGCGAATTTCGCCTTTAAGGAAGCCATGAAAAAAGGGTCACCCATCCTGCTTGAACCGATCATGAAAGTCGAAGTTCATGTACCGGAGGAGTACATGGGTGATGTCATATCTCAGCTGAGCTCAAGAAGAGGATTAATCCAGTCGACGGAACCTCGACCCGGAAAAGCACAGGCAATTCACGCTTTCATGCCTGTGGGAGAGATGTTCGGATATGCCACAGAACTGCGCTCGTGCAGCCAGGGTCGGGGGCTGTTCTCTATGGAATTCGACCATTACGAACAGGTTTCGAGCTCCGTGGCAGAGAAGTTATTGGCATAGGATTCAGATAAAGGAGAGACAGGATGGCAAAGCAGAAGTTTGAACGGAACAAGCCGCATTT
>CAZCHK010000077.1:0-7288 GCA_964498605.1 uncultured Anaerolineaceae bacterium
ACAGCCATTCGCACAGCGTCACCATGGTCTCCGTGGCTGAGGCGGTTGCCCAGGGTGCTGACCTGGTCATCGGCAGCCTGACCATGAAGAACCCGGAGGAATCCGAGGACGCCCGCAATGTCGAGGTCTTCTCGCGTTGCGTTTCAGAAAAACGAGCCCTGGGCATTCCGCTGGTGGGTGAATTCTACCCGACCGGTGGAGACGATCGCGCTCCAGAGGACATGCAGGAAGAGATCTACATCGGCTGCCGCATGATCGCGGAAATGGGGGCCGACCTGGTCAAGACCTTCTACACCGGCAAGCGCTTTTCCGAGATCACTGCCGCCACCCCTGTCCCGGTCCTGGCCCTCGGCGCGAAGAAGCTGGCTCATGAAAGCGCTGCCCTGCAGCTCGCCTCAGAAGCCGTCCAGGCGGGTGCGCGCGGGATCGTTTTCGGACGCAATGTCATCCAGTCCAAAGAACCCAACCGCCTGCTGGATGCTTTGAAGGAAGTGGTCAAAGAATTCAAGGCGCCGGACAGCGTCGCCCGATCCTTCCACCTGGACTGATCGCCATGGACATGCTTCTGGGAATCGATGCGGGCACTACCTCGGTCAAAGCCGGCCTTTTTTCTCCTGAAGGGTGCTGCCTGGCTGTTGCCCGCCAGGAATATCAGCTGGTGACTCCCGCCCCGGAACAGGCCGAGCTCGATGCGCAGGTCTACTGGCAGGCCTGCGTTCAAACGGTGCGCGCGGTTCTGCGCCAGGCGGATGTTCACCCCGAACAAATCCCTGCCCTGGCCGTATCCAGCCAGGGTGAGACACTGCTTTGCGTGGACCGGGAAGGCCTTCCGATCCATCCAGCCCTGGTCTGGATGGACAACCGCGCCGCCAGCCAGGCTCAGCACCTGGCAGAGCAGTTCGCGGCTGAAGTGTACGGTCGGACCGGCATCCCAGAGATCGTCCCGACCTGGTCGGGTTGCAAGATCGCCTGGATCAGGGAAAACGAACCTGATGTGTTTGCCCGGACGGCAAAATTCCTGCTCGTGCAGGATTACCTGATCCAGCGCCTGACCGGTCAATACGCCACCGATGGATCGATCGCCTGCACGACGCTGTACTACGACCTGCAGCGTGGTGCCTGGTGGCAGGATGTACTGGACGCGCTGGGGATCACGCCCGCCCGGCTGCCGGACATCCTGCCCCCCGGCAGCAAGGTAGCCCGCCTGTCGGCCGACGCGGCCAGTCAGCTGGGACTGAGTGTGGGTACCTGGGTCGTCAACGGGGGCATGGATCAATCCGTCGGCGCGATCGGCTGCGGCAACATCATGCCCGGAATGGTCTCAGAAACCACCGGCGCCGCCCTGGCCATCCAGGCCACCATCCTGGACCCAGGGATCGACCCGCAGCAGGTCGTCCCGGTCTACCAGCATTCCGTTCCAGGCGCTTACCTGTTCGTTCCGGTCTGCCCAACAGCTGGTATGGCTTACAAGTGGTTCCGGGATGTGTTCGCCCAGGCCGAGATCGAAGAGGCCGCGCGCCAGTCAAAAGACAGCTACGACCTGCTCAACCAGCTGGCTTGTGGCATTCCCGCCGGCGCGGAAGGGCTGCTTATGCTGCCCCACCTGATGGGCGCCTTCAGCCCCACCCCCAACCCGCTGGCGCGGGGTTCCTTCACCGGGTTCACCCTCAGCCACACCCGCGCGCATTTCGTGCGCGCCCTCCTGGAAGGCGTAGCCTTCATGCTGCGCAGAAACCTCGAGCAGCTGGGCCGGGCCGGGATCCCCATGCAGGAGATTCGCTCAACGGGAGGCGGTTCACGCAGCCCGCTGTGGAACCAGGTCAAAGCCAGTGTGTGCCGACTGCCGCTGGTCACGCTACAAAATGAAGAAACCGGTCTGCTGGGGGATGCCATTCTGGCCGGTTGCGCTGCCGGTCTGTTTTCTTCCATCGAGGACGGCTGCTCGAAAATGGTCGCAGTCAAAGACAGGACCCTGCCCGGAGATGACATGCAAATTTATGAGCAGGTTTATCAGCGCTACTGCGCATTGGACGCTGCGCTGGATGCGTATTTCCGCACTCAGGTAAAATCAAACTCATGAAAACAAAAGGAGCTTTCTAATGACAACAAAACCGAAAGTTGGCGTGCTGGTCATGGCACTCCTCGAAGATGATTACAATAAAACAGCCCATGTCAGGCCGAGCGCGCAGCAGGCAGCCGACCGCATCGGTGGGGTGATCGCCCGCTATGCGGAAACGGTCTGCCCGCCGCTGGTTGAAGAAGAAGACCAGGCCGAAGCAGCCGCGCAGATGTTCAATGCTGCCGGTGTGGACCTGATCGTTGCGGTTGAGGTGGCATACACCAAGGGCATCGTGCCCACGCGCTGTTTTCTGAACACCACCGCACCCGTGCTGGTATGGAACACGCAGCAGGTCGAATTCCTGCCGGAGAACGCGGATTTCGACCTGATCATGGTCAACTCGGGCATGTGCGGCGTCCCGGAGATGACCTCCGCCCTCCTGCGCCTGGGCAGGCCTTTCTGGATGGTCACCTCACAGATCGACGACCCGTACGGACAGGAAAAATTGGCCCGCTACATCGCGGCAGCCGGCGTGGCACGCAAGCTCAAACACTCCCGCATCGCCATCGCCGGGCATGCTTTTGAAGGCATGACCGACCTGATGGTCGATCAGCTCAGCCTGCGCCAGTTCGTCGGGCCGGTGTGCTGGCCGGTCGAGGCAGAGAAGGTCGCCCTGGCCATGGCGGAAGTTTCCGACCAGGCCGTCCAGGACCTGGTCCGCTTCGAATCCGCCCGATTCCGGATCGACATGGACCAGGAGCTCTTCGAGCGCTCCTGCCGCCTGGCACTGGCCCTGGAGAAGGTCACCCGTGACGGCCGCTTCGATGCCCTGGCATCCTTCGATCAGATCTGGCTGACCGACCCGCGGGTGGGGATCATCCCCTCCTACGGCACCGGACGCCTGTGCGAGCTGGGTCTGCCCTGCTCGACTGAAGCCGATATCACCACCCTGACTGCCATGCTCATCCTGCAGGAGATCGCTGGTCAGTCCACTTTCCTGGAGAACTATGTCATCGATTTCAAGCGCGATGCCATGATCCTGTCCCACGACGGGCACGGCAACCCGGCCCTGGCTGCCAGACCGGGCGATGTCAGCATCAAGCACAGCATCTACTACCAGGGCGTGCATGGATTCGGCGCGGGGTTCGAGTTCGCCTACAAGCCAGGCCCCGTCACCAATCTCGCCCTGGTGAATCTGGACGCCAGGCAGTGGCGCCTGATCATCTCCGAAGGCGATTCCCTGCCCATTCAGCCCCGCCCGGTTTCAGCACCTCAGATGCTGTTCAAGCCCAAAACACTGAACATTCGCGACTGGTGCGATGCCTGGTGCATGGCCGGTGCTCCGCATCACATGGCTCTGGCGTACGGGCACCTGACCGAACAGATCAAGGCTTATGCCGAGCTGGAGCGCCTCGAAGTTGTTGAGGTGTAATCACAGCGGTGCGTTTTGATCGGAGCAATGAATATGGACGAGAATGAAGAAATCCTGATAAACAGAGGCCAATAATGGATGAATTGAGTGCTGCCGAACGCAGATCGTTGATTGCCCAGATGGTATCCGAACAGGGGAAAGTTTCAGTGAATGATCTGGTGGATATGTTCAGGGTGACCGAGACATCCATCCGGCGCGATTTGACTGTGCTCGAAAAGAACGACCGCTTAAAACGCGTTCACGGTGGAGCCATCCCGATCCCGGGCAGCCTGCGCACGGATTCGTTTAACGAAAAGAAGCTTCTCAATAGGAAAGCCAAGGAGCGCATCGGCCAGGTTGCTGCCGGATTGATCAAGCCCCAGGACATACTTCTGCTGGATTCGGGCACAACCACCCTGCAGATCGTGCGCCACATTCCTGCCGTCCTGCGCGCTCGCAGCTCGGTTACGCTCGTCACCAATTCTCTTCCGATCAACGAGGAGGTTCTCAACTGGCCCGCTCCCAACCTGACCATCCTGGGCGGGCTGTATCTTGCTGATTACCAGGCGACGGTTGGTCCACAGACGCTGGCCCAGCTGCAAGACATCAACGCGGACATCGCCTTCCTGGGCGCGGATGGCTTGACCCTCACCGCCGGGGCGACCACCGCCAACATCCTCATGGCGGAAGTCGATCGCATGATGGTGGAGCATTCCCGCAAGGCTGTCCTGGTGATCGACAGCAGCAAGATCGGCCGAGCAGGGTTTGTTCCGATCAAACCGATCAGCAGCTTCCACGCGCTCATTACCGACAGCGACGCCCCCCAGGATTTTCTCCAGGCGGTGCGCGAGATGGGCGTGGAGGTCATCCTGGTGTAGGGACCCGGTACCCGGAAGTTCAAGATGTATCAAGGACTGCAGATCACCCCGCCATTTTTTGAGATTGGACCAAAGGCCTACCTGTTTGGAAAGGATGCCCTGCATCTTGCCCGGTACGCTGACCGCATGAGCAGGAAATATGATGTGCGCATCATCTTCACTCCGCAGTATGTGGACATCCCGCTCATCGCCAGTCACACCCGGCATGTGCTGGTGTTCGCCCAGCACATGGATCCCCTCCCCATCGGACGGGGGATCGGTTCCGTGCTTCCAGAAGCAATCAAGAAAGCGGGAGCTGTCGGGGTGCTGCTCAATCATGCCGAGAAGAGGATCCCTCGCGATCAGCTCGAGCTCACCATCCGCCGAGCCGATCAGGTAGGCCTGGCCAGTATGGTCTGCGCGGACGACCTGGGCGATGCCATTGAGATCGCCCGCATGGAGCCCAATATCATCATCGTCGAGTCGCCCGAGCTCATCGGTACCGGCAGGCGTGCCAGCGGTGACCGCGAGATTGTGCAGCAGACCAATGCGGCACTTTGGGCGATCAATCCGCGCATCCGCGTCCTGCACGGCGCCGGGATCAGCTCGGGCAGGGATGTCTATGAGATCATCGCGGCCGGTTCGCAAGCCAGCGGATCCACCAGCGGGATCATCAATGCGGAGAGACCTTTCATGGTCCTGGAAGACATGATCCGATCCGTGCGTCAGGCCTGGGACGATACACATTAATTCTGGAGGAACATATGACAGTTTTTCATGAATCTTTCACAGTCCAATCCGAGCGGCTGCCCACCTTCCATGATGTGACTGACAGGGTCACGGAGATTCTAAAAAGGTCGAAAACAACCAATGGCATCCTGGTGGTCTTCTCGCAGCACACGACCTGCAGTGTGATCATCCAGGAGGAATCCCATGACGAGAACTTCTGGGGCACCAAGTTCATCATGCAGGATCTGGTGAATGCACTGGAGCAGGTCGTCCCGACCTGTCAGACAGAAGGCCAGTACCTTCATCCCGGCCCGCAGCACATCACGGATGCGGTCAACCGCAGTGAAGAGCCCTTCTGGAGCCTGAACACGGACGCCCATCTGCGCTCGGTGATCCTGGGACGCTCTGAAAGTATCCCTATCGTCAGCGGAAAGCTCGAACTGGGAGAGTTCGGACGCATCTACTTTGTCGATTTCGACCAGGTGCGCGCCAGGCAGAGAACGGTGCGGGTCCAGATCGTTGGTGAATGATCCAGTGGCATTAACTTTCAACGACAGGTGATCAGAGCCTGCCGTTTTTTCTTCCCATCCCAAATCAATAAATCTGGCGGTTCTAACGGGCAAGCGGTGCCAGTTTTCGCTGCATGGAGACCTTACATCCTCTGAATAATTCGGGGCTGCCTGGATTACAATCAGGATATCCTGGGCTGGCTGTTTGCCGCCTGAAGAAGAGGATCAACTTAAATTCGATTTTTTGTACGGAAGGGCACACATGAAAAGCTACCGGCACGAACTGTGGTTCGACATCCCCGCGCGGCGGGGCCTGGTCAACATCACCTCCGAGGTCCTCGACTGCCTTCGGGAGAGCGGGATCTGCGAAGGCCTGTGCCTTGTCAACGCCATGCACATCACCGCCTCCGTGTTCATCAACGATGATGAAACAGGGTTGCACCAGGATTACGAGACCTGGCTGGAGCGCCTGGCTCCGCACGCCCCGACCGACCAGTACCGGCACAACCGCACCGGCGAGGACAACGCCGACGCCCACCTCAAGCGCCAGATCATGGGCCGCGAAGTGGTCGTGGCTGTGACAGGCGGCCGCCTGGACCTCGGCCCCTGGGAGCAGATCTTCTACGGCGAGTTCGACGGAAGACGTCGCAAGCGGGTGCTGGTCAAGATCATCGGAGAATGAACAAACAATCGAAAAAGTATCTCCGCAGGACTTTTCACTGATCTCTACCCATTGACTGCATGGAAAAATTGGTGGCACTCTATACGAATGATCTGATCACGATAATCAACCAGATCTCTTATTGACACTGCTGATACTGGTAACAGGTATTCCAGCTCAAGAAGGGCGGTAGATTTTCCTGTAATGATTCTCCCCTCATCTGTAAATATCGAACCTCGGTCCCATCTGTAGGGGTATTCCCC
Source organism: uncultured Anaerolineaceae bacterium (assembly GCA_964498605.1). Lineage (GTDB taxonomy): Bacteria > Chloroflexota > Anaerolineae > Anaerolineales > Anaerolineaceae > JBGQAS01. The sequence continues at coordinate 6,490 of CAZCHK010000077.1, forward strand.
CGAGGTTGGATTTCAAGCAGGTTGGTCCCTGGATCCGGTTCTAAAAGCAGGAATCATAGACGATCATAAAAACGCCATTGGAGTAGTTATCAAGCGATAAATTTCGTGCGTGCAATTCCCTTTATTGCTTCGCATCTATGATATTATCAAAAAGATTGGGTTAAACTCACGGGACAAATAATTAATAAGGATGAATTTTGGTGAAACTTTTTCGAAACTCATTAATTATTACAAGTAGTATCACTTTTCTCTCAATATTATCATTCGTCTTCTTGTCCATCTGGAATGATCAATTCACATTCGAAAGTGTTGCGGTCAAGATATCTTTTTCATTATTATTTTTTTTCTTGATGCTGAACATCCTGGGTATCGCTATTTTCTTTGTAATTCGAAACAGGCACGGTCAATTTTTTCGTACACTTCACATGCTGTTGATTACAAAAAGGGGCGTCGTCCTGCAGGCTTTCCTGTTAGTGCAGATACTCTTACTTTCAGTTGGGGTTGGCACTGGATTGATCGTCACTCAGAATTTAATTCCTTTTTACAGGATACTCCCTGTGCTGTTATGGTTAAGCTTATGCAGTATTTATTTCCTGGTCGTTACTCTTTCTTTGACTTTTAAGAAAAAAGCCTTGTCAAAGGTAAGAATCTCACCTTTTGATATTTTGATCTTTGTCACATCGATTCTGTATGCCATTTCGTTTGCTAAAATATTACCCGAGGAACTGATATCTTCACTGATCACCAATCGATTCATCGTTGAATTGTATTCAGAACCAATAACCGCCATCGCGTTTCC
>CAZCHK010000078.1:0-6910 GCA_964498605.1 uncultured Anaerolineaceae bacterium
CCAGGACGTGGCCCTCTCAAGGCCAAAACACGAGTTCGAATCTCGTTGGGGGCACAGGAACATATAATCCATATGCTCCATACAATACACCCTAATAAGGTGTATTTGTTTTTAACCTTATTTACCAGATTGCCACGGTGACAATCCGAGGAATTTTGAGAGTTGATAATTCCTGGCGATGAAACGAGAAAACCACGCCTATCTCGCACAGCGCGGTTTTCTCATCAGTAAATGCTTGGCCAGCTATATCTGCTTGAACATATTGAGGGCACTGGTCTTACTCTGTGGATTCCTGGCTCCGGGCAGCAGTTCCACCATGCACAGGCCAACCTGCTCCCCCCTGGTGCATGTTAATTTGATGTTTCGACGAAAGTAACATCTGCAGGCATGCCGGGTTTGAGGCGGGCATCGGGATTGGGTACGTTGATCTTCACTGCATAGACAGTGGAAGAGCGACCAGCCACCGTCTGAACATTTCGCGGGGTATACTCGGCCTGGTCCGCGATCCGCAGCACACTGCCGGTAAAGGTTTCGTTCGGGAAAGAGTCGATCTTGATCTCAACTTTCTGCCCAACCGACACGTGCCCGTAGCGGTCCTCCGGGATGTAGACGGTAAGGTCCATGTTTTCCACCTGGCCGATGGTCATCACGGTTCCGCCCGCGACGGCAAGCTCACCGACCTCCAGGTTGCGGGTCAGGAGAACACCATCGATGGGCGCTTTAACGGTGGCACGCTCCAGTTGAAGTTCGAGCAGGGTCAGCGCAGCCTTGGCCTGGTTTACATTCGCCTCTGCCTGTGTAACGGCAGCCTGGGCCTGCGCAACGGCTGCATCCGCAACACTAACCTGATTGGATTCATCGCCGGTCTGCAGGACAGAAAGGGCATCCCGGGCATTGTCGTAGCGCGCCTGCGCCACGGACACGCGCGCCCGGGCAAGCAAGACTGCATCCGCTGCGCTGGTGCTGAGCATGCGGTCATACTCCAGGCGGGCATCGCTCAGTTCGGACTTGGCAAGATCGAAATTGTCCTGTGCCGCCTCGACCAGTATATCTTCGTTGTTCAGCCTGGCCTGGTCAAGGGTCGTCTGCGCAACAGTGTACCCGGCCTGCGCCTGCGCCAAGCGTTTCTCGGCGGCAATGAAATCCTGGTTACTGGCACTCTTGAGTTCCTGGTCAAGATTCGACTGTTCATCAATCAGGGACTGTTGGGCCGCGTCCACTTCGGCCTGGGCAGCAGTGATCTTCTCACCTTTCTGGAAATACCAGGATGGCTGATAGTCGGTTGGGGCGGCGACAGCCCAGACTGTCAGGCGGGACTGCGCATCCTGGAGACGGGCGCCCTGGGAAACCAGGTCGCGCTGGCGTTGGGCATACACCAACTGGGCCTGGGCCGCATTCAGCGAGGCAGATGCTGCCTGCGCGGTCGCACTGGCCTGGTCGTACTGGGCCTGCAGCACTTCGTCATCCAGGCTGAAGAGCACATCCCCGGCCTTGACCATGTCGCCTTCGCTGACATTGATCTTTACCACCCGGCCACTCACTTCAGGGGCAATGGGTACTTCCAGAGCAGAGAGTGTACCGGAAGCTGTGATGACTGTCTCGCTGTTGCTGCTGCAGGCAGTGAGAACCAGCGGAACGAGCAATACCAGAACAAGGAAAAAGGAAATCGAGCGTTTCATAACAAACTCCTTATTTGGAAAATTAGATGCGCTTCCTGAAAACCAGGACGGATGCAGTGAAGTAAATGACACTCAAGATGATCAGTGGGAGAGTGGATGAATACAGGAGCGACTGTGAAGTCGCGCCGCGCACGATGATTCCGCGCGTGATCTCGAGATAGTGCGTGACCGGCAACAGTTCGCTGTACCAGTAGGTGACGGCTGGCATGTTTTCACGTGTGAACAGCAGGCCGGAGAGGATAATGGCCGGGATAAGCACGATGAAAACCGCAATATAGACCGCCTGCATCTGCGACTGGGAAATATTCGAGATCAGGACACCCATTCCCAGCGAGCCGATGATGAAGATCAGGCTCAGCCCGATCAGATCCCAGAAACTGCCCGCCACCGTGACCCCGAACAGCAATTTTCCCAATCCGAGCAGCACGAACAGGTTGACGATGCTGACCAGCAAATACGGGATGATCTTGCCGAGCATCAACTCCCAGGGTTTGACCGGCGTAACGATCAACTGTTCCATCGTCCCCTGCTCCCGCTCCCGGACGATGGCCAGCGCTGACAGCAACAGGGCCTGGACACACAGCAGGATGGGGATCAAGCCGGGGATCATATACAGCTTCTGATCGCCGTTCGGGTTGTAGAGCGTGCGCACATTATCCAGGATTGGCAACGACAGGCTGAAACTCGCTCCGCTGCGGGTGATGCGTTCGACCAGAATATCCTGGGAGGCCATTGAACTAATGGCGCCCAGTTTCAGCTGTACGGTCAGGGAATCGGTCGGGTTCATCGAACCGTCCACCAGTACCTGGACGGTTGCCTGCTGGTTGGTGCTGAGCTTGCGCCCGAAATCTTCGGGGATGATGATGCCCACATCCACCAGGTCACGGTCGATCATATCTTGTAGTTCGGCCTCGCTGAATGCCTCGTAGCGCAGTTCAAAGTCCTGGCTGGCAGTGAAGCGTTCAATGTAGGCGCGGCTGGCATCCGTTTTGCTGAAATCCACGACTGCCAGGGTAGCGTTGAGATTTTCCCCCGAGATCCCATACCCGAGCAAGGCCAGCAGCACACCCGGCAGTGCCAGGATCAGGCCCAGTGTGCGCGGGTCGCGCCAGATATGGAAAAGCTCCTTCTTCATGATGGTCCAAAGACGTTTCATACAAGACTCCTATTTTGATTAACTGGTCGCCTGGGGGATCTGTTCGCGACGTTGATTAACCATGGAGATAAAGGCATCCTCCAGCGAAGGCTGGATGATTTCCACCGAGCGCAGGTTGAACCCGGCATTACCCAGGGCTTTCTCGACTTGTTTCGTCTCGCGAGCAGCTGTCACCGTGACGTGAACCTGGGCGCCATGTACCGAAACATTCCGCACCCCGGGCAATCCCTGGAGCATCTCGGCGGCTTCGCCGGGCCGGTCGCAGTCCAGCTGTACCAGCACACCGGGAAGTTCATCTTTGATCGTATCGGGGCTGGCTAGGGCCACCAGTTCGCCCTGGTACATCATGCCAATCATGTTGCAGTATTCGGCTTCATCCATGTAGTGAGTGGTCGCCAGCACACTGACGCCTTCCCCCGCCAGGGAGTAGATCAGGTCCCAGAACTCGCGCCGCGAGACCGGGTCCACGCCCGCCGTCGCTTCGTCCAGGAACAGCATGGGCGGGTTGTGGACGATGGCGCAGGCCAGCGCCAGGCGCTGCCGCCATGCGCCCGAGAGGTTGTGGGTCAGTTCACGCTCGAAGCCTTTCAACCCCGACATTTCGATCAACTGGCTCACGCGCGCGGTGCGTTCCTTGTCCGGAACGCTGTAGATGGCAGCGTAGAAGTTGATGTTTTCCAGCGCGGTCAGGTCGTTGTAGAGCGAGAATTTCTGCGACATGTATCCGATCCGCTTTTTGATCTCCTCGGGCTGGCGGGTCACGTCGTACCCCAACACGGTTGCGGATCCGGCATCCGGCAGCATCAGGCCGCACAACATGCGGATGGTGGTGGTCTTCCCGGCCCCGTTCGGACCAAGCAGGCCAAAGATCTCGCCACGCGGAATATTAAAATTGATACTATTGACCGCTGTAAACTTGCCGAAGCATTTGGTCAGGTTGTGGATCTCGACTGCATTGGTAAAATCGTTCATACCGGCCCTCGCTGTTCCTTGACCAGGTGGACGAAGGCATCTTCCATCGTCCGGCGGGTGGGCCGCAGGATGAGCACATCCATATTGTTGGCTTTGAATTGTTTCTCAAGCGATTGGACGGCTTTATGGGTGGCACCGTTGCCCGAAACCAGCACCCGCAGGCGATCGCCCACCGGATTCCAATCGAGGATGCCTGCGGAGGCGGCCACGATCTGGCGCATCAACTTGCGCGGCCTGGCCTTGACCTCGATGATCCCGAACGGCAGCCCGTCGGTGATCTCGTCCGGCGAGCCGGTGGTCAGCAGTTTGCCTTCATAAAGGATGCCAACCTGGTGACAGCGCTCGGCCTCGTCCATGTAGGGCGTGCTAACCAGCACGGTGACGCCCTTTTGCACCACCTTGGCGAGCAGGACCCACAGCTCACGTCGCGAGACCGGGTCCACGCCGGTGGAGGGTTCATCCAGGATCAGCACCTGCGGGTCATGCACCATGGCACAGGCCAGCGCCAGCTTCTTTTTCATCCCGCCGGAAAGCTTCCCGGCGCGGCGGTTCCCGAACTCTTCGAGGTGGGTAAACGCCAGCATTTCGGTGATGCGGGTACGTTTCTCCCCGCCGGGAACCTGCTGGATGTCCGCGAAAAAGTTCAGGTTCTCGAGGATGCTCAGGTCGGGATACAGGCTGAAGTTCTGCGGCATGTAGCCGATCTGTTTGCGCACCTTCTCGGCCTGGGAATGCGCGTCGAAGCCGGCGATCCAGGCTTTCCCGCTGCTTGGCTCCATGACCGAGGACAGGATGCGCAGGATCGTTGTCTTTCCGGCGCCATCCGGACCAACCAGCCCGAACAGAATGCCCCGGGGAATATCAAGATTAACATCCCGGATGGCTTCCACATGTTTCCGGGACGGGTAGCGTTTGCTCAGCCCTTCCGCTTTAATCGCGATTTCCATAGACCTCCTGGCGTACTGCCAATGCTGCGGTCAATATACCGGCTCGTGCAGCGGGATGATAGGTGAAGTCCGCCACGAACCGGTATGACACCCGCAACCAGTGAGCATGACGCGCATCACGATTTCATCCGGCAACCCGAAGCCCTGAAATGAATCGTGTTATTATGCTGTTATGGGACGACCGCTTGAATCCGGCCTGCTGCGCATCTTCCGCTATTTTGCCGGCATCGCCATGCTTTACTTTGCGATCCTGTGGGGGTATGGGAGCACCGCGCCGCAGCCCAGCCTGACCCTCCAGGTCCAATCGTTGGTAAATCTGATGATCAATTCCGGCCTGTTCGTGTACCTGTCTGTTCGCTGGCTGGAACGACACCTGAAAAGCTGGTATCTGCCATTCGCCCTCGTAACCTACACTGTAGCCACCGTTTTCACCAATCTGATCTATCTCTTCGAGCCAGGTACCGATCTGTACATCATCATCGCCCGCAGTTGGGCGTTGGTCCCGATCCTGCTGGTTCCGCTCGTATTGATCGCCTGGCAGTATTCCTTTCCCTGGGTGTTGGTGTACATCCTTTTCAACAATGTAGTCGAACTATTCATTTTGTTTCGGGTCATACGGATCGTGAATTTCGAAACCCTGCCGATCCTGGGGCTGCCGCTGATCCGGGCTTATGCCTTTGGCACGGTAGGGTATATCGTGGAACGGCTGATGGCCACCCAGCGTACGCAGAGGCGTAAACTGGTCATGGCCAATATCCGGCTGGGCCAACAGGCCAATACCCTGGAACACCTGGCCACCAGCCGTGAGCGCAATCGACTGGCGCGCGAGTTGCATGATACGCTGGCCCATACCCTGAGCGGGGTGGCCGTCAACCTCGAAGCAACCAAAACCATGTTATCCCCAGATCAGGGGGATATTTCTGCCATGCTCGATCATTCCCTGAGCGCCACCCGGCTGGGGTTGGATGAGACCCGCCGCGCCCTTCAGGATCTGCGTGCCCGTCCGCTCGAGGACCTTGGGCTGGCGCTTGCCATCCGGACCATGATTCAGGCCCTGGCCAATCGGGAGGGAATCGAAACCGAGATCGATATCGCAGAGGATTTCCCCACCCTGCCGCCAGATGTGGAACAGAGTCTCTACCGGGTTGCTCAGGAAGCGCTGGAAAACTCTGCCAAACATGCCACTGCCAGCCGTGTCTCCTTGAGCCTGAAAACCATCGAGAACCAGATCGAGCTATCAATTCAAGACAATGGTAAAGGGTTCAATACCAAAAGTATTCCCAATGAAACAGACCGTTTCGGGATAAGAGGCATGCAGGAAAGGGCAGCAGTTATCGGAGGTACACTGTCCGTGGAGAGCCGGCCGGGAGGTGGCACCACGGTCCGTTTTGCGTGGGAGAGGTTGGATGATCAAGATCCTGATCTGTGACGACCAGGAGATCGTCAGCGAAGGACTGCAGCGCATCCTGGGAGCTGAGCCCGACCTGTCGGTGGTTGGCATCGCTCACGATGGGCAGGAAGCGCTGGAACTGGTAGCCCGCACACATCCAGACCTGGTGCTGATGGACCTGAAAATGCCGGTCATGAACGGTATCCAGGCCACACGCCGGCTGCGGGAACTATACCCCCAAACACAGGTCCTGGTTTTGACCACCTACGCCGATGATGAATGGTTGTTCGACGCCATCCGCAGCGGCGCCTCAGGTTATCTGCTCAAAGACCGGCCGCGCAAGGAATTGATCGATGCCATCAAGGGGACGATCGCCGGTGATTCGTATATCGATCCAGCCGTGGCGCGTAAAGTACTGGCCAATGTGGCGCAAACCCATTCCCCCAAAAGCCGGCAGGTGAAGATCTCGCTTTCGCCGCGGGAAGCAGAGATTCTGGAATTGCTGGCGCTGGGCTTGTCCAACGCCGATATTGCCCAGCGGCTCTTCCTGTCCGAAGGTACTGTCCGCAACTACATGAGCGACCTATTCACGAAGTTGGATGTCTCCGATCGTACCCAGGCAGTGGTTGTGGCATTGCGGTATGGGTTGGTGGATGTCAACAAGCTATAACCCCCTCTCAACTTCCTATTATCCGTATATACAGTATCCCCTTGGGGGCACCAGATGGACCATGTGGAACATAGATTCCATGTGGTCTTTTTGATT
>CAZCHK010000079.1:0-6871 GCA_964498605.1 uncultured Anaerolineaceae bacterium
GATACTTGACACGGTTTTAAATTAAGCTACAATGATAAACGATTGCGCAACCGATTGCGCAAGCTGATCCGAAATCCCTGCGCACAAGGATTTTAACTTTGAAACTCCCCCGCTCGAAATTCCTCCTCCCGCTTCTCCTCATCTCTTTGATCATTGGCGCTGCCGGTTGCGGTCCTGCCGAAACTGTGCTTGAAACCGAGGGTGAAGCAGAGACCGAATTAGATCAGCTGGTCCCCGCCTCGATACGCGGCAGGGTGCTGACCGATACCGGCGAGATGGTTACCGCAGGTATCATCGTGGAGGATGAGAACGGCAATCTTTACCGTGCTGCCACCAACGCGCTTTCTGGTTACAACCTGCTTCTGGCTCCCGGCACGTACACGCTGTATTACACGCGGGGACCGGAATACTCCATTGTGACCAAGCAGTTGACGGTTGAAAGCAGCAAGAAGTATTACATTCAGGATGTCCGGCTGATCCAGCTTTTTGATTCCTACGCACGAGGGTGGGTGGCGGCGGACCTGCATCAGCACACCTACTATTCTGATGGCGCCGACAGTGTCAGCTCCCAGTTGATCGGCAACATCAGCAACGGGCTGTACATTGGTTTTCTGACCGACCACAATACCGCCTACGGTCTGGCGGAATGGGTGCAGGGCAACCGGTTGATCGCCAACATTGATCAAAATGGCAGCTACAGAAGCTTCCACGCGGAAGAAGGCGTGGAGGTGACCACCGAGTTCGGTCACTTTCAGTCCCTGGGTGTCGGCCTGACCTTTGACACCTACGAGATCAAGATGACCGAACTGGAACGGGCCCAATTGCAGGGCGATAAGGATGAGACTTTGAAAGAGATGATCGTCTACATTGCCGATACGATCAAGCGCAGCGGAGGTGTCGCCCAGATCAACCATCCATACAGCGCCAGCACCATGGGGTTCGCTTACTGGGAAATCGCTGACCATTTTGACACCGTGGAGATCTGGAACGGTTATTTTCTACCCGGTGATGGACGCTACATCGGCGAAACGATCGGTTCCTCCAACCAGAATTACTCTTCCAAGCTGAAGTGGTATGAACTGCTGAACAAGATCAGGAGCGGGGGAAAATTCCTGGCCGCCACCGGCGGGTCGGACAATCACGATTCGACCGCGCCTTATCTGCAGGATCCCCTGCTGACCGGTTACAACATCACCAATATCGGTGATTTCCCCATCACCACCAACGCCGATTACCAGGCCGTTTTCGAGCTGCTCGGCAGGACCAACGGCAATCCGACCACCTACCTGCGCATCCCGGGGGAGATCAACCATGAATCAATCCTGAATGCCATCAAAACAGGGAGCAGTTTCATCACCAACGGGCCCATCGTCATTGCCGATGTGGGTGGGAAATCTTATGGAGAGACGGTCGACCTGCAGGGTTCTGAAAGGGTTTCTCTGAACGTGAAAGCGTTTTCCCGTGATGGTTTCACCGGCATCAGCATCATCAAGAACGGCGAGGTCATCAAGACCATCGATGATATCAGCGGGACCGATTATGAGGCAGTGATAGAACTGGAGAACATCAGCAGCGGCGATTGGATCGTACTTGAAACAACAGGCATAGCGACATATTATTGCATTACCAACCCGATATTCTTTGAATGATTTCCGCAAAAGGATGAATCCTCAAATCTGATCGAAAAGGAGAAAAGGCAATGATTAAGAGAAGTTGGTTGTTCGTTGTGATGGCGATCGCAGTGGCGGTCGTAGGTCTGGCAGGTTGTGCCAAGACTGAAACGGAAGAAGTGGTGGATGCCTGGAAGTGGGTCCCTGGAGCCGATGACGTGACCTACGTATCACCCGCGGCAGACGACTGGTCGCCCACCTTCAGCGCTTATATCAAGATCGTCGGCGGAAACGACACCATCCTGTATGATGGCAAGGTGACCCTGACCTCGCCGCAGATGATGGCATCGGAATTCCTGGCCGCCGCCATTACCGATAAGGGCATCGCTCAGGAGGGTTTGGATGTGGGCTTCATCACCAAGGTCGGTGATTATGAAAACGATGCCACCACCAACACCTACTGGATGTACTACGTGAACGGCGAAGCCCCCAACTGGGCCAGCAACGATTTCCGCCTGCGCAACGGGGATTATGTTCTGCTCTCCTATGAAGTTGTGGAGTGGTAAGATCCCATTTTTGTAAAGATCAAATATAGTTCGGTGATGGGCTGTTACCTCTAAACCGGTAGCAGCCCATTAAGTATAAAATCAGTCATTGGAGTTGACCGTCATGAAAAAGTTTCCAGCGATATTTGGGGCAGTAGTATTGATGTCAGCCTTTATTCTTTCAGCCTGCGCAAGCAGCCCTGAACCCCAGGCCCAGGAACTGGGCATCAGCAGCGAGATCGCTTCGCTTGATGACGGCGTAACCAGAATCGTGCTGCTGATCAACGGCAATCTGGGAGACATGTCTTTCTTTGATTCCGCCAACGCGGGAATGCAGAAATTCCAGGAGGATCACCCCGAGGTCGAGGTCAAGGTCGTGGAAATGGGCATTGATTCCTCCGTGTGGGAACCCACGCTGCGCCAGACCGCCAATGAAGCCAACGATCTCATCATCGTGGGCACAACCGACATGGCAGAACCCCTGCAGCGCCTGATCCGCACCAACAAGTATCCGGATAGAAAATTCATCATTTTTGACACTGAAATTGAAGAGAACCTGGCTTCAAAGTATCCGCAGGTGCACAGCATCATGTTCGAACAGAACGAAGGCGGGTACCTGGCGGGTGTTGTGGCTGCCCTGATGAGCATGGAGAGCGGAGCAGGCAAGACCGGTTTCATCGGCGGCATGCGCATCGATGTCATCAATGATTTTGGTTATGGTTTCATGCAGGGGGTCGAGAAAGTCAACACGGACTTTTCGACCAGCATCCTGGCGTATAACAGTTACATCGGAGATTTTTTCAACAGCCCCAAGGGTAAATCACTGGCTGACACCATGTACACCGAAGGCGGAGTGAATATTCTGTTTGCTGCCGCATCGCAGGCCGGGCTGGGCAGCCTGGATTCGGCCAAGAACCTGGATAAGCTGATCATCGGGGTGGACACGGACCAGTACGATTACTTCATGGACTCTGACCCCGCCAAAGCCTCGCGCATTGTCACTTCGATCCTGAAAAGGGTCGATCTGGCCCTGTATGAGGCCTGCGAGGCCTTTCTGGATGGCACGCTGACCTACGCCGACCTGGTCATTTTGGGTCTGAACGAGGGCAAGGTCGGGATCGTCGATAACGACAATTACCGGGCGATTGTCCCAGAGCAGCACAGGGCGTACATCCAGCAGGTTATCGACGGCATCCTCTCGGGCGAGATCGTCGTCAAGAGCGGGCTCAAGCGCTACACCCCCATCGCTGAAGTGAACGCCCTGTTTGACAGGCTCGATCCCAACAATCAGTAAGCTTTCGATGGATTCACTGGTCCTATCGAACATCACCAAGATCTATTCCAATGGCGTGATCGCCAACGACCGCGTGAATTTTTGCCTGGCCAAGGGTGAGATCCACGCCATCATCGGGGAGAACGGCGCCGGAAAAAGCACCGTGATGAAGGTGCTCTACGGCCTGGAAAAACCTGACAGCGGCGAGATCCAATTGGATGGCAGCCGGGTGAGCATCGCCTCGCCCAAGGACGCCATTGCGCTGGGCATCGGCATGGTCCCGCAACACTCCATGCTGGTCGACGAGATGAGCGTCTGTGAAAACATCTTTCTGGGCATTGAAAAGCACAGGGGGGGCTGGCTGTCAAAAAAAATCATGCACCAGGAAACCATCACCCTGTGCGAAAAATTCACCATGCGCCTTGATCCCGATGCGCTGTGCGGCAGCCTCTCGGTCAGCGCATCCCAAAAGGTGAGCATCCTTAAGGCGCTGGCGCGCGGGATCAACATCCTCATCCTGGACGAACCCACTGCCGTGCTGGCGCCCCAGGAGATCAAGGAGCTTTTTGCGCAGTTAAGACTGCTCAAGAAGGCCGGTTACAGCATCATCATCATCACCCACAAGCTGCGTGAGATCAAGCAGCTGTGCGACCGCGTGACCATCATGCGCGCCGGGCGCGACTGCGGCGTATTTGCCGTGGATGACATCAGTGAAGCCGAAATATCCAATCTAATGGTCGGGAGCGAAATTGCGCTGAGCCTGCAGAAGGTTGCCGCCCGGACCGGTGAACAAATCCTTGAGGTCGAAGACCTCTGCGTGGTCAGACCCAATCTCAGCATGGCGCTGGACAGGGTGAGTTTCTCGGTCCGCGCGGGTGAGATCCTGTGCCTGGCCGGGGTGGAGGGCAATGGGCAGCGTGAAGCGGTGCGCTGCATCACGGGGATGGAGCGGAACTACTCCGGCAGGATTCGCCTCATGGGTACAGACATCAAAGGTAAAACGATCCGCGAGATCCGCCGCCTGGGCATGGCGCACATCCCCGAGGACCGCTTGAGGACCGGATCGGACCAGTCCGCCAGCATCGTGGACAACATCATTGCCATCGCCAACGCGCGGGATAAAGCTGCGTGGATCATCCCCTACCGTAAATTACTCAATACGGTGAAAACATTATTCTCAAAGTACTCGATCAAAGCGCGGGATCCGCGCCAGCCCATGGGTTCGCTTTCAGGCGGCAACATGCAGAAGGTGATCATCGCGCGCGAATTCGAGGCGCATGCCCGGCTGGTTGTCGCGGATCAGCCCACCCGCGGGGTGGATGTCGGTTCCACCCTGTTTATCCACAGGAAGCTGACCGCAATGCGGGATGCTGGAAAGGCGGTTCTGCTGGTCTCGGCGGACCTCAGCGAAGTGCTGGGCCTGGCTGACCGCATCCTGGTCTTCTTCAACGGCACGCTCACCGCGCACATCCGAGATGTGAACGGGGTCAGCGAAGAAAAATTGGGGCGCTTTATGCTGGGCCTTGAAAAGATGCCGCTCCAGGAGTGCGCCTAGCATGACAGGAAGAGCCAGGAAAGCACCTCGGCTTTCGCTTGAGACCAGGAAAGCCCTGATCGAGATCCTGCGCACCGCGGCCGTGATCGCCATCGCGCTGCTGCTGGCATTCGTGATCATTCTCTTCACCAGCCAGGAACCGGTGCGGGCGATGCGGATCCTCCTGCAGGCACCGTTCATTTCAGCCTACAACTTCGGTCAGATCATCACCCAGGCCACGCCGCTCATCTTCACTGGCGTGGCGGTCAGCATCATGGTGCGCGGTGGGCAGTTCAACCTTTTCGTGGAAGGCGCTTTCTTCATCGGGATGTTCGTGAGCGCGGTCACCTCAGCCGGTCTGCCCTTACCGGGAATCCTTCTGCCGATGACGGCCATGCTCATCCCCTCACTGCTTGCCGCCCTGGTCGGCTACATTCCCGCCAGGCTCAAATCCTCCCTCAAGGTGAATGAGTTTGTATCGTCGCTGATGTTCAACTTTATCGTTTTCTGGGTGTGCATGTTCCTCTTCTCGAATTATTTCCGCGATCCGACTTACTCATCGCTGGCCACACCCACCATTCCCGACCACGGCAGGTTGTTCTATCTTTCCGCCAGCAATGAGATCAGCTCCAGTTTCATCATCGCACTGCTGGTCGCCGGTCTGGGGTGGTTCTTCCTCAGCCGCACGCGCTGGGGATACAACATCCGCCTGACCGGGGAGAACCCGGACTTTGCCCGCTACGCCGGTATCAACACACAGCGTGCCATCACCTGGTCGCAGGTGCTGGGAGCGGCAATTGCCGGGCTGGGTGGAGCCGCCTTCGAACTGGGAAATTTTTACCGTTTCAATCTCAAGGCGCTGCCCAATTACGGCTTTGATGGTTTCATTGTCGCGATCGTCGCCCGCAACAACCCGCTGCTGGTGCCGATTGCCGCCCTGTTCCTGGGTTATTTACGCGCGGGGGCCGCGCAGATGGCGCTTTACTCCGATGTCACCAATGATGTCGTGTACATCATCCAGGCAGTGATGCTCATCCTGGTCGGCGGTCAGGCTTTCCTGTCCTTCTTGAAGGAACGCGCGGTCAGGAAGGCTGCCCTGGCGAACAAACAAGCCCTGGAAGCGGAAGGTGCACAGGATGCTTAAATTCATTTTTTCCGAGACCTTCCTGGTTTCTTCCATCGCTTATGCTCTGCCCATCATCTTTGCTTCGCTGGGTGCGCTCATATCGAACAAGGCCGGCACACTGAACATCAACATTGAGGGCGGTATGTCCATTGCCGCGCTCTGCGGGGCGCTGGTCAGCTTCCATTCCGGGAGCTGGCTGGCGGGGCTGCTCTGCGCCGTGCTCGCCGGGGTTGGCATGTCACTGCTGCTGGCTGCCTGTTCCATGCTCAATAAAACTCATAACATCCTGTCCGGCATCGCTTTGAACACCCTGGCTTCGGGCCTGGTGGTGGTCGTGCTGTTCGAGGTGCTGGGCGTGCAGGGTGATACCTCATCTGCCCCCAGCATGATGATCCCGGATATCAGGATTCCTGTGCTGGCGGGTATCCCCGTCATCGGCAAACTCCTCTTTGGTGAGAACCTGATGGTCTACATCATGGTAGGCGCAGCAGTGATCCTGTGGATCATATTGGACAAGACCAGGCTTGGCGCGCACATCAAGGCGGTGGGATTCAATCCCGAAGCCGCCCGATCCGTGGGCATCCGCGTCGATCGCACCCGATTGTACGCTCTGATCATCAGCGGTGTCTTTGCCGGGCTGGGTGGAGCCTTTTTATCGATGGTCTATCTCTCCTACTATTCGGTCGGGATGGTTGCGGGGCGCGGTTTCATTGGCCTGGCAGCCGAGGCGATGGGCGCGGGCAATCCCCTGCTCACCATCCTGTTTGCCTGGCTCTTCGGCGC
>CAZCHK010000080.1:0-6633 GCA_964498605.1 uncultured Anaerolineaceae bacterium
CCTATACTGTAATTGTCTAGTAATCTTTTTCGTGGAGGAGAGAGATGAAACGATCAATCGTGTTGACCGCGGCAGGTTCATTCTTCCTGCTGCTCCTGGTCTCCTGCAACTGGGGACAGCCCACCCCCATCCCCATCATCGAGGAAGAAGCGGAATGCCTGCCAGCCTTCCCCCCGGACGGCGCTGAGACCATGCTCATCCCGTCCGGCTCGTTCAAGATGGGTTCGGTGGAGAGCAATGACAATGCCGCCGAGGATGAGTTCCCCGAGCACACCGTCAGCCTGACCTGCTACAACATCTACAAGGAAGAGGTCACCAACAGCATGTACGACAGGTGCGTGCAGGCGGGCGAGTGCTTCCCCGTGGTGCCCATCACCGGCTCCGTCACCGAGCACTACGCTGATCCTGCCTACGCTGACCACCCCGTAGTAGGCGTGGACTACAACATGGCCAAGGAGTACTGCGAGTGGGTCGGCGGCAGGCTGCCCACCGAAGCCGAGTGGGAGTACGCCGCCACCTATAACAAAGATTTCCTCTTCCCCTGGGGTAACCAGGACGCCGACTGCGACAAGGCCAACTACGCTGGCTGTCTGGACCCGGCGGACACACTGCAGGTCGGCACGCTCACCGACGGCGAAAGCCCCTTTGGCGTGCAGGACCTGTCCGGCAACGCCTGGGAGTGGGTCTTCGACTGGTACGACCCCGGGTATTACAGCGTGTCGCCATCTTCCAACCCGGTCGGCCCCAGTAAAGGCGAGCTGAAGGCGGTGCGCGGCGGGGCGTATAACTCCGACCTGCACCTGCTGCTTTCGGCCAACCGCCACGCCGGCAACCCCTACCGCGCCTACAACAACACCGGCTTCCGCTGCGTCATCGGCGCGCTGACCCTGCCCGAGGACTACCAGGATCCCATCCCCGAAAAGCACGACCAGCCCGGCGACACGCCCCTCAACGGCGGTCCGGATCCGGAATGGATCGTTTCCTATCTGCCCCACCCGCTGGACTGCCCGGACGGCAACGGGGACCAGCACCTGTGGATGACCCTGTCCAGCAACGTGCCCATCAGCCTCACCTCCATCTTCCTCGAAAGCGCCCCGATGACCTGCGATCCCTACGACGACGTGAACGACCTGCTGCACTGCTGGGTGCCCGCTCCCGCCCCGGATGCCGATCCCAACTACCTGCTGGACTTCTGCGTGGACGTGCAGGGCTACGGCCCGCTGTGCTTCAACTGCGTCCCCCTGCCCAAGCCGCAGAACTGCGACGACAGCCAGATCCCCGATCGCTTCCTGGCCTCCAACTCCTGCGAGTTCAACAACATCGTGCCGGTGGAATTCACTTTCGCCCCTGCCATCTTCTGGCACACCGTGGAGAACACCGCTGGCGACGCGCTGACCTGCTTCTACAACAGCCCCAACAAGATGACCTGTACGGCGCCCATCGTGCTGGACAACGGCCTCTTCCGCTTCCACCTCGAAGGCACCTACGGCGGCAACAACTACGCCTGGAACCCGGTGCTGGTGCCCATGGGCCCCTGCGGTGAACAGCAGCAGGGACCGCATGCCTTCTTCTTCCCGACCTGTGACACAACGGGTCTGATGCTGGCCGTGCAGTATTCTCCACCTGGCGGCGTTCTCGCCCCCGTTACGGTCGGGCTGGATGACCTGATGTGCACGCCGGTCAACCCGGGTGAGGCTGCCTGTGACATACCGAATACGCACGAGGGCAACCTGGAACAAGTCCTCGTGTGCGTGGACGGTGAGTGTTTTTCCAGCGCGCAGTTCATGCCGGTTTGCGCCAACCAGCAGGATGGCTACGTGACCATCATTGATAACACCTGCTATAACACAGGTGAACCCGGCGTGATCGTGACCTGGTATGGTTCGACCGAACCGGCCAGTACTGTCAGCCGGATCACTGCCAACGGCGTAGAACTGACCTGCCACCAGTTCAATCCCCACACCTACTTGTGCCGGGGCCTGCCGGGAAATTACGGGGATCCCCTGGCGATCGTCGTTGAGTACGACAGCCTGCCTCCGAATTCAGCAAACCTGTTCCATCTTCCGTGCCCCCAGGACAGGTACGTCAACCTGGTGTGCAGTCAGGACGATTCCTATTCCCTGCTGGTTAATGTCATGCCCGTCGGCTGGTTGGAGGTGACCGAAGTCCTGATGGATGGATCGCAGCTTGCCTGCACCTTCCCCCCGTCGCAGGCGGAATGTTCGGGATTAAATCTAACCCCCGGGGACACCCACACGTTCAGGGTGTGCTTTTCGGATGGTAACTGCACCAACTATCCAAATATGCCCGTGCCTGTGTGCTCACTTGCCTGCGACTGCCGCCTGCTGGAAGTGGGCTGCCGCTCGGAAACCAGCCTTGAGTTCCGCGTGCAGACCTGTGCCCAGAATCCCGCACCGCTTCTTGAGGGCAGCATCAGCGCGACCGATGGCTCGAGCACGTATACCTGCGCGCTGATCCCGGGTTTTGACGGACGAGTGTACTGCGCGGGTCCTTACCCGGCCAGCCCGGGAGCCCTTGCCCTGCAGTTCCTGTTTGCCGATCAGAGCGGACCGTACAATTGCAGCATCATGAACTGGCCGGACATCATCCCTGGCTGCCAGAACCCTCCTCCCAGTCTGGACTGCAGTATCTTTACAACAGCAGAATCGTGTCGGGCAAATGGATGCAACCCAATTTTCACAGGGGGCGCTGCTTCTGCACCTGTTTTTGTTGGGTGCCAGAATCCTTGACCTGTGCTGGAATATTGCTGCCGCCTCTCTCGCGAGTGGCGGCAGTTGATTTCTGCCTACGCCCGAAGGCAGCCTAAACAGTATGCTTATCATTCCGCGTCCAGAATATCCGGGGTGATCAGGCGCTGACCTTGAAAAGATCGGACAGGGGCAAACCGGTGGAGCCGAGCTGGTAAGTCATGGCGAAAACTTTCCATTGGCGATCTTTGGGGGGAATGCCTGCCAAATCAAGGTTCTCTCAGTTTGGGTCCATGGGGGAAGCGAACCGCGCTTCGAGTAATCAACTGCGTGGGCTGCCTGCTTATCGCTTCGTAACCGTTCTGTCCATCACATCTCGCATTGAGGGCAAGGTATAAAAGAGGAGTTTTACCCTGTAAATCTGATCAATTTATCTGTGTCAGGGCAGGACTCTTCTGAAAATGAAAGACCCCTGTAGCCAACACAGGGGTCTGATCGTATCGAATCGTCCTATTTAGGCAGAGCGATGAATTCTTCCATGTGACCGATCAACATATCCACATCCTGCATGGTGATCTCGCCCATGTGTGCGATGCGGAAAGTGACCTCTTTCAGTTTTCCATACCCATTGGCGATGCGCATTCCTTTGGTCTGCAGGTATTTATTCAGGTCGCCGATGACCCAGTTGTGGGTGTTCTTGACCGTGGAAACGGTTTTCGAACGGTACGGTTCAGCTGCCAGCGGCTCCATCCCCTTGCTGATAGCCCAGTCCTGGGTGCGCTTGGCCATGGCTGCGTGACGGGCGAAGCGGACCTCCAGGCCTTCAGCCAGGATGCGGTCCAGCTGCACGTCAAGAGCGTAGATCAGCGGCATACCCGGGGTCATCGGGGTAGAATCCTTGGTGCGGTGTTTCTCCATCAAAAGCATGTCAAAATACCAGCCGCGGTTCTGCACAGTCTCCGCCTTCTTCATGGCGCGGTCGGTCACCCCGGCAAATGATAGTCCCGGCGGCAGGGCAAAGCACTTCTGCGAGGATGTCAGGAGGAAATCGATTCTCCAGGCATCCATTTCTACACGGTCGCCTGCCAGGGAGGACACAGCGTCAACCGCGATCATGGTATCGGGGCTGGTCTCGTGTACGACCTGTGCCAGTTCCTTGATCGGGTTGACCGTGCCGGTCGAAGTCTCATTGTGGACCATGGTGACCAGCTCGTAGTGCTTGGATTTGAGCGCGTCGCGCAGTTGATCGGGTTTGATCACATCACCCCATTCCGCGTCTATCCGATCTGCAGCTTTGCCATTTGCCACAGCGACATCGTACCAGCGCTGCGCGAACGCGCCGTTGACGCACGACAACACGCTGCTGTTGGCAAGGTTGCGAACCGCCATTTCCTGCATGCCGGAGCCTGAATGCGTGCCCTGCAGGACACGGTACTGGGTCATGAAGACCTTCTTCAGCTTCTCGCCGGTAGCGGTGAAAATGGCTTCAAAATCCTTGCTGCGGTGCGGCATCATGGGTTTGGTCTGGGCTGTCAGAACTTCAGGGGCTACATCCACAGGGCCTGGAACAAACATGCGAGACATAAAATACTCCTTTTCCTGCAATTGTGATCGCACAACGGAGAATTCCCTCGTTGAAATGTCGTGCGTTGTTTCTATTATAACAAGTTCACTGTAATAAAGAAGCCGTGACAACTATCCTTTGATCGTCGACGCGGTACGGGTAGCAGGAGATCAGCGTGACCACAGGGTCAACAGTTGGGGCCATCACATCCACGCGAGTCGGCGCGACGATCTCAACGGACTCGACAATGTAGGTGTATTCCCGGATGCTCGTGCGGATATGAATCTCGTCCCCTTTTTCCAGCTGGTCAAGATAACGAAAGGTCTCCCCGTAGATGTCGTTGTGGGCCGATAGGACCAGGTTGCCCGGCTGGCCGGGATCACCGCTGCCCAGATGCTGCCCGACGCCTTTTTTCAGCTGCTCCCACCCATCCCCCTGGAAGATGGTTTGGTTCACACTGATTTTGGGAATGCGGATGTTCTGGGCGTTCTCCGGAGCCGGGGTCGGGATGGGCATCTCCGCGTTCAGCTGAACCACCGCGCGGAGGTGTTCGGGGATTTCGTTGTAGTTATACTGGGCGCCTCCCGGTGAATCAGGCGAGGTGTGCCCGGATGGCAACACGATCTCGCTGATCAGCGCGGTGGGTGTCAGATTGACCACCGCGGAGGCACTTTCCGGCGAGTTGATCGAGTGAAGCAGGCTGGCGATGCTGAAGAGGATGAAGATCAGGCCGATGACCGCGCCGACCTCGAGCACCACCAGCATCGTTTCGACTCCCTTGCGGCGCCGAACGGCGTGGGGGCGCTCAACTCTTTCCACCGTGGCATTCTCCGGTAGAGGGATGCTCTGCAGAGCATCTAGTTCGGGAGCCGCGGGCACCGGTTCGACTGTGATGATGCGCCCCGTCCTGCGATATTGCTCCAGACGTGTCTGGCGTTGTGAGCGCCGCTTCTCAATGAGCAGCTGGCGCAGTTCTTCCACGGAAAGCTCGTCCACGGAGCGCACTTTTCGGGTCATTTTCCTACCAGAAATCATTATATCGTATTTGCCACGGGCGCTCGATTCTCATATAGAATATCAGAAAGATCCCTGCGTACAAAAGGTGCGGAATGAAAAAGCTCAACTTCTGGCATATGCTCTCCCTGAACGCCTATTACATCGGCATGTCCTTCATGTGGAATGTGATCCACCCCATCATGCTGCCGGCAGTGCTGCGGCTGATGGTGGATGATTCGGTCAAGAACAGCGTCCTGGGCATCCTGACGACGATCGGCCTGCTCTTGGCCATGGTCGTGCAGCCGATCAGCGGCGCGATCAGCGACCGCTGGATCAGCCGCTGGGGGCGCAGGCGTCCGCTCATCACCATCGGCACGCTTTTCGATTTTATCTTTCTGGCCATGCTGGCCTGGGCGGGCGGCCTGACCTGGGTCTTCATTGGCTACATCGGTCTGCAGCTCTCTTCCAACATCGCCCACGGACCTCTGCAGGGACTGCTGCCGGATGTGACCCCCCCGGAGCAGATCGGCTCTGCCAGCGGCATGAAAACCTTCATCGATTTCCTGGTCATGGCAGCGGCTTCCATCGTGGGCGGTCTGCTGCTGGACCCGAACAGCACCCAGCCGGTGCTGATCATGCTTATCGTGATCGGCCTGATGGCGGTGAGCGCTGCCATCACCATCCTCTTCACCAAAGAGGAACCTTCTCTGAAGAAAGAAGGCGAATCGATCGGGAAACGCCTGCTGGAGGGGTTCAGGATCGATTTTTCAAAGAACCGCTCCTACTGGTTCCTGATCGCGCTGCGCTTTATCTGCCTGTTCGGAATTTACGGCGTGCAGAAATTCGCCCAGTACTTCATCACGGATGTTCTGAAACCGGAAAACCCGGCTCTCGAAACCGGGATCATCATGGGAGCGCTCACCCTGGCACTCGTGATCAGCGCGGGCATATCCGGATGGCTGAATGACCGCTTCAGCCCACGCCTGATGACGATCCTGTCCGCGATCGTTTCCGCCATCGGCTATGTGCTGCTGAGCACTTCACGTACAAGGCTTGAATTAATCGGTTACGGGGCCATCCTGGGCATCGGTATGGGCGTGTTCCTCACCAC
Source organism: uncultured Anaerolineaceae bacterium (assembly GCA_964498605.1). Classification (GTDB taxonomy): domain Bacteria; phylum Chloroflexota; class Anaerolineae; order Anaerolineales; family Anaerolineaceae; genus JBGQAS01. The sequence continues at coordinate 6,380 of CAZCHK010000080.1, forward strand.
CAACTGGACACTGGCCAACCTGCTTGCTCCTCAGGAAGAGGCCGGTAAGTACGTCGGTCTGACCAACATCGCCACGGCCGGGTCGAGCGCGCTGGGTGGGCTGATGGGTCCGCTGATTGACCAATTCAACAAAGCCCATCCCGGAGAGTACCAGGGGTACACGTTTCTGTTCCTTGTGGGAGCGGCTTCTGCCCTCCTGTGCTTGGTTTTCCTGCCCTGGATCAAACTACCGGGAATCAGTAAGAGAATCTCGT
>CAZCHK010000081.1:0-6603 GCA_964498605.1 uncultured Anaerolineaceae bacterium
TGCGCCTGACGGAAGCAGGCAGGCTGGCTTACCGCCTCCTGACAGGCAGCGACGCGGTGGAGAACCTGTATGACCTGCTGATCCGATGTCACGCCTCGCCCGGGCACACCGTGCTCAACATCCAGGTCATGGAGTTCCTGCAGGGTGAGGGTTTCCAGGTGCTTGGGCTGGGGCAGAAGATCCAGCTCAAAAGCGGCGAGACTTACATCCCGGACATCACTGCCCGGGATCCTCAAAGCGGGGCGGCGATCTTTATTGAGGTTGAGCGCGCGGGAAACAAAGACCTGCCCTTTCGCAAGCAGAAGTGGATGAAGGTATTCGAAGCTTCAGGTGGGAGGCTGTTCGTCTTCTGCGACAATGCCGGATGCCAGAAATCAGTCTGCGCCGAGATCAATCACGCCCTGGGGGACCTGAAGTTTGAATGCCGCATGACCAACCTGTATGCCCTGCGGGCAGGAAAGCGCTCTTTGACAGATGGCAGCATATGGATTTCACAGAAAAAGATGCATTGAAGACCCGCTGCGATTTAAAATTTGCAGATACTGGAGTGTAATGAGTCGTTTTTTAATTGTATCAGTGCTGAAATGAAGAGTGAATTTCGATACAATTCGCTAGGAGATGAGTAGAAGCACCAAAAAAATCACCAGCCAGTTACTATTTTTTCTGGCTGGTGAATGAATGACAGGTCATTTATGTATTTCAAAGCGACAAGATTTGGCAATCAAGGACGATTCTATTGTAGAGGAGATGCAAGTCGATCGGACAGCCAGCTTTCAAACCTCTTGGCTTCGACATCGACCGCAACATTACACAAAGGTTCCCCATCGCTCATGACCAGGAAGGGGTAATCATACTCGCGGAATCGCTGTAGATCGCAGTGCATCTTCACAAATTTGCAGAATGTGCGATCGATCACAACCGCCAGAGTCAGGGGATCATGCATATGGGCTCCAGGGATCTTGCGTTCCTTGACGCTCCATTCGACCCAGGGCTTGCCATAATCATACACATGCTTGTGAAACGCAGAATCGATATTTTTTAAGCGCTCAATATCCTCCAACCTTTGGAAAACTCGCGAAGTGACTTCTCCCGGAACGAAAGTGACTGGGATTCCAGACCGGATGACGATTTCAGTGGCTTCCGGATCGAACTCAGTATTGAACTTAAGGATATTTTTCCAGACATACCCTGGAATGTCAGGTGTGCCAGTTTCTGCCCATTCATTATTGTCCATCTTGGCAAAACTTCCACCCATGTGCACGATCTCCTTCACTTGCTTGGAGATGCCTGGTTCGACCAGCAAGGCCATGGCGACATTGGTCATCGAGCCTTCCGTCACGATCGTGACTTGACCGGGGTGCTGGCTGACCATCTGAATGATGAAATCGTGGGCTTTGAGTGGACTGGGAGATATGGTTGGCTCCATGGGCGCACCCGCTTTTTCCCAATAGATGCTTTCCCGGCTGGCCGTTTTAGCTTCCAGATACTCGAAGCTCGCCTCAACGGACTGTAAAAGAGGATAGTCTCTGCCCGCAGCTACTGGAATACTCGCTTTATCAGCGATCTCCAGCATCCTGAGCGTGTTAACCGTGGACTGCCTGGTGCGGCAGTTCCCCGCGCAGGTTGTGCAGCCGATCAGCTCGATTTCTGGTGAGGTTAATGCCAACGCGAGAGCCATGGCGTCATCCGTATCCTGGGCGGGGATTGTGAAGGCGTTGTCAATATCCAGAATCACTTTATGTTTTTGCATTGCTTCATCCTTTCGAAGGGTTGCGCCTACCGTTTCTTCTTTGCGTAGCCTTCCGCCATGCGGCGATAATCTTCCTCCGTAAATGGCCTGCACTCCCCGCCGATCATCTGGGCGTACATGGCGATTTTGGCAGCGTCCTCAATGGCGAAAGCCACGTGCAACGCGTGGGCAAGATTTCCGCCCACGGCAAGAATACCATGACTTTGAATAATAACCGCACTTCCTTTTTCTCCCATGATTTCAAACGCTTTTTCTCCAAGTTCTTCGGTTCCGGGTGGCGTGTAGGGGGCGATCTTGATAGCGCCCTGGGTCAGGCCTTGATTGACAATGATGGAGGGGATTTCTTTATTCAATAATCCCCAGGCAGTTGCGACGGGGGCATGGCAGTGAACCACCCCGTTCACATCGGATCTGCGTCGATAAAACAAGGTGTGCATGGGCACTTCGCTGGATGGTTTCAAATCCCCATCCTGAACATTCCCCTCGACATCGATGACCGTTACTGTTTTGGGAGTGATCTTGGGCCAGGGTATCCCTGAAGGTTTCACTGCAACCAGGTTTGTTTCCGGGTCTCTGGCGCTGATATTGCCATCCGCAAAACCAACCAGATGCGCTTCATACAAATACCGTCCAAACTCAACAACCTCTTCGCGTAAATTTTCCAAAAGCATGTCATTTCTCCTTAGTTTTGAATTGTGCGAGATACTCGCTAAAATCGAGCCACTCTTGATACGCATCGTTGTAAGCTGTGACAGAATCCTTGCCAGGTTCGATTACTTGTTGAGCATGGACCATTTCTGCGGCTGCCTCTGTAAACGATGCGTAGATTCCCGCTCCCCTGGCTGCACACAGGGCTGCGCCAAGCGAGGTTGATTCTTTTACAGAAAAAATCATCACTGGCTGGTTAAGTGCGTTTGCAAGAATGCTGTTGAATAAAGAACTTCTGGTCTGACCACCTCCTACGCGAAATTCTGATTGAGCCTTGCCTGTGATGGCGATTAATTGTTCGAAATTCGCTCTAACTGCAAAAGCGGTTGTTTCGAGCGCGGAACGGAACAAATGCCTGCGGTCATAGCCATCCAGGATCCAGCTTAATGGAAAGAAAAAACCACCTCCATTCCCGCTTCGCGAACCCGCTCGGGAAGCGCCCAGGTAAGCTTTCCATCCCCCCGCCCCCGGGGGAAGACTGCTGGCAAGATCGTTCATTAGATCGTATGGTTCTTCTCCGGTCGTTCTGCATTTCTCGACGAGATCGGATGCGAATGTGTCGCGAACCCAACGGTAGGACATTCCGGTCATCCCGGCATTGCTCTCCAGGGTCCACACACCGTTGATCGCGTGACAATTTGTGGATACCCTGTTCAAAGGATCGAAAATGGGCTTTTTGATCGTAGCCATCACTGGAGTCGATGTTCCTGCGATAGCAGAAACGCATTCCTGTTCGGTGACACCGATTCCAAGCATTCCGACCTGGGTATCCCCGCCCCCCGCAACGACCATGGTACCTTCAAGCAGTCCACAGTCGTTGGCGGCTTGTTGGGTCACTTTTCCGATGGGCGATCCGGCAGGCCGTAAGGCGGGAAAAACCTGGTCTTTAAGTGAAAAAATGCCGGGGATGGCGGATGACCATTCTCGCTTGGTGATGTCCAGGAATTGGGATGAAGATGCGCATGAATATTCGCTGCTGCGTTCGCCGCTCAGGCGGTAGGCGATCCAGTCGTTCATCATGAGCATTCCATCGATGCGATCGTACAGCGCTGGATCATGCTCTTTAAACCACAGCAGTCGGGCCGGACCGAACAGCGTGAACAGTCCGAGGCCTGTAATTTTCCGGATACATTCCTCTTCGGCAAGAAATGGCTGATACATTTCCGAGCCGCGGTTATCAATGTTCGGACCAGCGTATAACTCTTGACCCATCTTATCCAGGAACACCATGCCTTCCCGCTGGCTGGTCGTGCTGACCGCGAGGATATCCTTTGGATTGACCATGCTGTTTGAAATCACCCGCCGGCTCAAAGTTGAGAGAATCTTCCAGAAACCTTCCGGGGAGAATTCCCTTCCGTTTGGTGAACAGGCAGCAGGGATCTGATATTCCCATTCCTGGTAGGCGGATGCGATTTGGTTTCCGCGCAGGTCAAAAATGGAACATCGTCCAGCACCCGTACCTGCGTCAAAAACGAGAAAGTAATTCATAAATGGACTTTACTGACCTGGTTTGCAGATCCTGGGGGAAGGCTGTTTCTTCAAGAACAGGTCAATATCTTCGCATACCATTTTTGCTTGATGGGTGGCGATTTCTTTGGTCGCTCCCGCGATATGGGGGGTCAACACCACATTCTCCAGTTGCAGATACTGGCTGTCCAGCGGAAGCGGTTCCTTTCCGAAGACATCAAAAGCACCACCCGCAATTCTTTTTTGTTTGAGCAAGTGAAGTAATGCCTTCTCATCGACCGTTGCGGCTCTTCCGGTGTTGATGAAAAAAGAAGATGGCATCAGTAAGGATAATTTCACTGCGTCCAAAATCCCCCGTGTCTCGTCGGTCACGGGCAGGTGGTTTGAGACAATGTCGCTGGAAATCAGGAGCGTATCCAGATCCACAAGCTTCACATTAAATTTTTCAGCGGTCTCAGCTGGCACATACGGGTCATACGCCAGCAGCTGAACATCGAATCCTTGCAGGCGTTTGGCAAGTTCTCTGGCCACGGCGCCGAAACCCACCAGACCAACGGTTTTGCCTGAAATTTCCGTGCCCTGCAGTTCAAAATACGTGCTTTCGTTGACTTTTCCCTGGCGGATGAGGTCCTGTCCCTTCGGTATGAAGCGCAGGAGGCTGATCATCAGTCCCAGGGTCAATTCTGCTACTGCGACCGCGTTCCGTCCGGGTGTGTTCGTCACGACCACTCCGTTCTCCGCGGCAGCTGAGACATCGATGTTGGATGGGTTACCCCTGCAGTCACACACCAGACGCAACTGCGGGCAGGCCTGGAATACTTCGCGATCAAGTGTATCCACCTCTGTGACGAAAATTTCAATATTGTCCTTGTGCAGCCGATCGATCAGCTTTCTGCCTTTGCCAAAGAACATGGTGCTTTCCCAGCTTTCATAAAGAACATGGTGCGATTTTCGCAGCAGATCAAGATAAGCAGAATCAAATGGGGCGGTAATCAGGATGTTCATGATCATTCTCCGGGTATCAGGATTGTTTTGATCGATGTTTCTTTGCCTTTCACATCGAGGGCGTCCTTGAATTGACTGAGCGGGAAGGTGTGCGTGACCATGGTTTGCGCATCGATCGATCCTTCCTGAAGGTATTTGATGACGCTGTCATAGGACCATGGGCTGAGATGTCCGCCGACGATTTCGAATTCCTTGAATTCACCCACCTGATTGAAATCCAGCACGGCTTCTTTTTTATACACTCCGTACACAACGATCCGGCCGCGCTTGCGGATAACCTTAAAACCAGTCTGGAGAGATACCGGGTTACCCGAGCATTCGATGTATTTATCGGTGCCAATGCCGTTGGTGAGTTCAATAATTCTTTCTGGCATATGGTCGTCCCTGGGATCGAAGGTGAAATCAGCTCCCAGCTTTGATGCCATATCTCGTAAGCCTTCATCCACATCGATCCCGATGATCCTAAGCGGGGATCTGAGTCTGGCTATCTGAAGAGCTCCCATTCCTATGGCTCCGAGTCCTGCGATGGTTACGGTGTCCATCTGCTGAATGTCGGCCCGGTTCACGGCGTGACAGGAACAGGCAAGGGGTTCGATAACGGCCGCGCTGGCAGGCGGGATGCTTCCGGGAACCTTGTACACAAGAGCTCCTTTTGGGAAGAGCATGTACTCGGCCCAGGATCCACCAACCCAGGAGCGCGAACCGATGCAGAGATGATACAAACCCCTTGTGCAGTAGAAGCACTCTCTGCAGGGAACAAGAATCTCTGCTGTAGCCCGGTCTCCAACTGTCAAACCGGTGCGTTCAGATGTGGCGGCATCAAGCTCAACAACTTCGCCAGCGAACTCGTGGCCAGGGATGTGTGGTTGGCTGATCCCACCCCATGGATCACCCCCGTAATAGATGGAGCGATCCGAGGCGCAGATCCCGGTGGCTTCTACTCGCACGAGGATATCCCCAGCCTTTCTTACGGGCACGGCTACTTCTTCATAACGGAAATCCTGCGCGCTGTAAGCAACCACCGCTTTCATTTTTTCCATTTCACTTCTCCTCGGTACCTATGCTGTTAACCTTCCACGAGCATGAATCTGATCACTTATCCAGTGCATGCAGATATTGAATGCATTCGTCCACGGACTGATCCTGGCCGGGCTTGTAAGCATTCTCAAACCAGGCATCCAGGATCTCCTCTAACACGACCTCTGAAGTCAGGCGCATGGATAGGGTCAGAACGTTCGCGTCATTCCATAACCTGGCGCCTTTCGCCGAAAATGCGTCAAGACATAAAGCTGCGCGAATTCCCCTGGTCTTGTTCGCGGCGATCGTGATCCCGGTCCCGGTAAAACAACAAATGATTGCTTCGTCTGCTTTCTGCTGAACCACATCCGCCGTGACTTCTGCAGCGATTTTTGGATAAGGAAAAAAGCCCTCTGCGATTGATTTCGGTCCGTGCCAGATCACCGTGTGCCCGCGTTTCTCAACGGATTTGATTAACATATCCATGATGGCAAGCCTGCCGTCTGCGCCAATTGAAATCCTCATCGTTAAGCTCCTGTCTCTATTCGATACAATATACCCAGCAATCAACCACAATATAGTGCGAACAAGCAATACGATTATATATAATATTATTATAAATGTCAAAAGGATTAGCATAATAGGAAAATTAAGTT
>CAZCHK010000082.1:0-6491 GCA_964498605.1 uncultured Anaerolineaceae bacterium
CAGACGTGGTAATTGTTGGGATAATGCGGTTATGGAGAACTTCTTCAGTCATCTCAAGCAGGAGGCCATGCAGCAGGTCCCTGACCCATCTTTCGAGGAGGCTCAACAGATCATTGATGATTATGTGTACTTTTACAACTATGAAAGGATACAATTGAAAACAAGACAGACACCTTTTCAACTCAGGTGCCTGTCTAATTAGCTCATCGGGGTCTTTCTTTTTTTGTCTTGTTTATTGGGTGCAGTTCAGTTTGACTAGTTTTATTCTTTCGCCCAGCATGCTGGCTTACAGCTTTCAATTGCTGAATCAAGCTGACCTGGCTTATCAATTACTGGAAGAAGAAGGCGTAAAAGAGAGAGAGGCGCAGAAAACGTTTCTCGAGGATGGATACCGGGCTCTACGCCAGGCGCAATTACTGGTTCACTCTTCTCCCGGAAAAATACCTTACCTTGTCAATCATTTCGAGTTAGCACTTTTACCATTGATGGTATTTAATTCATTGATCCAGGTGCGGATGAATTTCTCTGATTCGTTTGCGAAAGTAATGGTTCATCTCAATTCGCAAGGAACATTCACTGCGCACTTTAAGGCTGGAAGTGATCATATCATTGAAAATGGACCGGTCTATGCTTTAGCCAACTACATTGAGAAAACATTTCCAAATCTAAACTTTTCAGCAACCCGGGTTGACGGGTTGAATACATTAATCGATCATAATCTCCTAATGAGCCTGGTTGCCAAAGACGCAGATAGAAATACTGTTGCGACACAGTTGTCCAAATCGGGCATTTCCAGGAAAATCACTGAGAAATTAACTGACGATATCATGAGTCACAAAATGCGAGGTATGCTGACCCATAGCCTGGCAAGCTCCAAGGCAACTTTGGATGAGGTGGAAAAGTGTAAAAAAAATTACTTCCTGCTCTTGCAGGGAGAATCCAGGTGCTGGGTCTGTACTTTTTATAATTTCCCAGATGACAAATCTGGAAGGTTGGAACTTGTCAACCGGCAGAGGTTTATTGATAGAATAAATGAGTATGTTCAGTCGAAATAATGAGGGTCCTTAAATAACCATGCCGCTCATCCACATCGAACCCGTTGAATTGCGATCCGCCAGCCACAGGCTGCAGCAGGATGTGCGTGCGCTGCTGGAGGAGGACTTCCATATCCACCAGGCCTTGTCCCATCTCGATATGGCGTGGGAAGGACCCGACAGTGAAAACTTCCAGGCGGAACTGCGAAATTTGCAGTCCTTGCTGCGCGAGCGTATTCGCGATCTCTACCAGCTGACTCTCATCCTCAGCCGCACCGCGGAGCGCTGGGAAGAAAGCGACATGACCTGGCGCGAGCGCTTCCGCGAGGTCGCTGGATTCTTTGGCGGAGGCAAGGAATAACCTCATGCCCAACGTGATCGTTACGGTGGATTACGGACGCAATTTGCGCGCGGATGTGGGGCTACCCCTGGATGTGCCATGCCGCATCGTGGCAGCCGCATTGGCAAAGGCACTCGACCTGGACAGGGACTTTGGCGAGGGCTATTCTTTGATGGAAACTGATCCGGCAGGAAGCCGCCGTCTTCCTGCCAACGCCACGCTGGCAGAAGCAGGCATCATGCACGGACGATTGCTTACGCTTCTCTGCGAAAAACAGAAGGAAAGCGGTGCCATCCCGCAGGGAGGGGCATTCCTTGTCACCGCGGACGGGCAGAACCTGTCCCTCAACGGCGCCTATACCCTCATCGGCAGGCGCGATTTGCCGCACAACATCCTACCGGATATTGACCTGACCGAACGCGATACGAATAAAATCGCCTCCCGGCGCCACGCCAGCGTCGAGTTTGACCGTACGCACTACACCATCACTGATCTCAACAGTGCCAATGGCACCTGGGTCAACGGCGTCCGGCTGGAAGCGAATGCGTCCCAGCATCTGAACGAGAACGATGAGCTCATGTTCGGTAAGAATGGGGTCTGCCTGATCTTCCAGCGTGGTGGCTAACCTGGTCAGGTTCCGTTAATTTTCGTCAATTGCAAAGCGATTGTAAGTTGTTAGGGTTGCATAATTCCATTGTAAGAATGTAATCATTCTTTATAATATAATCATTATCACAAGATCACAGGGAGGTGTTGCGCATGACAGGCACGATCCACATGCAAACGGAGCAGATCAGGGCATCCGCGAGTCTTCTCAAGAACAAGTCTCTCGTGCTGAATGATCAGTTGAGCACACTGCAGCAGGCTGCCAGCCGCCTGCAATCCTCCTGGCAGGACGCGTCCAGCGACCAGTTCTTTGCCGAGCTGGCACCTCTGGCTTCCTCTCTCAGGCAGTAAAGCGCGGCGCTGACGGACATGTCTTCCAGGCTTGAGCGGGAAGTGCTTGAGTGGGAGGAAGCAGCTGCCCGGTTGGATGGCTCTTCGGTCACGGGTTCCGCGGCTCCTGTCGTTCGGAGTCCCTCGGTTACCGCCATGAGCGGTGCCGCTGCGGCTGGCGCGGGGACAGCTGCTGCCGGACAGGTGCTGGGTGCTTCCACATCATCCTCCGCCGTATCAAGCGATTACAAAAAGATGGGCTGGCCCGACAAGTTCAAAGAGGAAAAGCGCCTGAACAACGAGATCGAGGAAGCGCAAAAGACCCTGGACAGCATTCCCTCTGAAAAGGACTGCCTGAAGGATCTTGAGCGCATCAATACAGGCGAGGCGATGTGGAGAGACAAGAAGGCTGAAATGCTGAGAAAAGCCAACAAACCGGGCAACTTCCTAGTGCACCAAAAGTATCTTGATGAAGCCAAGCGCTGCGATCAGGTGCTGAACGGTCTTCAAAAGGAGCGTGCGGTTGTCGAAGGCAGGTTGGACCTGCGGCGCTCGACCGAGATCGAGCTCACCAGCCTGCGCAGCCAGAAAGCGGAACTGCAGCAGGTCATCAAGGAGGGCATCTCATCCAGCAGCACCCCCTCGGGTAAGCGCAATGTCCTGGGGGGCTGTACCAACTATGTCGCCAGCAAGCGTGATGTCTCCAAGTTATTCAAGCCCGGTCACATGAACGCAACCTACAGGAACAAGAACGCCAAAGCCTCCGGTTTTGATGTGGGCAGAACCCCGGTGAAGGGCTCCATCATGGTCATCGAAGCGGATAAGGGCATGAACAACGGCGTGATGAACGTCAGCGACAAAGCCGGGCATGTGGCATTCGTCGGAAGCACCAAGGCTGTCAAGGGTGGCTACCAGGTCACCATCAGCCACGCCGGAACCAAGTACGACGCCAATGGCGATTATGTCGCTGGAACCTACATCAACAAGAGAACATCAACTGTGTTCGTGCCCGCGGGTAACTAGTCGGTCACCTTTATTTATGAAAAAGTTAAGTAACAACTTGTTAACGAGAGAAATTTATGAGTGATTGTATCGGCAGAGCCATTGACCGCTACCACATCCTTGAGCAGCTCGGGCAGGGCGGCATGGCAGTGGTGTACAAAGCCTTCGACACGCGCTCCGAGCGAGATGTGGCCTTCAAGATCATCCGCAGCGAGTCCTTCGCCCCCGATGTTATCTCGCGCATCCAGCACCGCTTCAAACGGGAAGTGCAGACGCTCATGCGTCTCTCTCATCCCAACATTGTCCAGATCCTTGATTCCGGAGAGTACGAGGGCAGTCCCTATATGGTCATGCCCCTATTGCCCGGGGGGACGCTCAAGCAGAAGCTGGGATCTCCCATGCCCTACCAACAGGCGGCAGGTATCCTTCTGCCCATCGCCCAGGCATTAGCGCATGCCCACCAGAACAGCGTCATCCACCGCGATGTGAAACCATCCAATATCCTGTTTACAGCTGATGGACAGCCCATGCTGACCGACTTCGGGGTGGTCAAGATCATCGAGAACACAGAGTCGCAGACGCTGACCGGCACCGGGGTGGGCATCGGCACACCTGAGTACATGGCACCAGAACAATGGACCGGGGAGGCGGTACCACATTCGGACATCTACTCGCTGGGTGTTGTTTTCTATGAAATGGTAACCGGGAGGAAACCGTACACCGCCGATACTCCGGCTGCAATCCTGCTCAAACAGGCAGTTGACCCATTGCCAAGGCCAAGATCCTTTGCCCCTTCGCTGTCAGACACAGCAGAAAAAATCATCTTCAAGGTGCTTGCCAAGAAACCCGAAGATCGCTACCAGGATATGCAGGCGCTGGCAGTGGCGCTGGATAAGCTCATCCCGCGCGCCAAACCAGCTCCGCCGCCTAAGGTGGAAAAACTGGGAAAAGTCAAAACCCCGCGTGTTAAGCCTGAGAAATCTCCCCGTGAAAGACTAAAACCCGTCCATAAACGGAATGAGGACTTCACCACAGACTTGCGCGCTGCGCTTACCAAACCTTCAACGCGCAAGCGAGCCATCCCCAAGGCGCTGATTGGCATGGGAATCATTGTTTTAGTCGGGCTGGGTATCACTGGAGCCATCCTGCTGCTCTCCAATCCCTCTGCTGCCAGCCTGGCGCAAGGTACTCCCGCTGAAATGACAATTCCTGTCACACCAACTAGCATCGGTACGCCTACCCAAACTATCACTCCCGCGCCAACCTTCACCGTCACTCCCACGCAGGAGTATGTCCTGCCTGCTGATTACGTGCCGATCACAAAGGTCACTGAAGACGGCATGATCATGATCCTCATCCCATCCATCTACGGGCAGCCAGCTTTTTGGATCGACAAGACCGAGGTGACCATTGGGATGTACAAACAATGTGTAAATGAGGGTGTTTGCAAAGAACCAATAAACCCCGGTTATAAGTATGGAATTGATAGCTATTCAAATTATCCCATTTCCAGTGTGACATACACCGAAGCTGAATTCTATTGTCATTGGCTTGATAAAGACTTACCAAAAAATGTTGAGTGGGAGACTGCCGCAGGGGGTTATGATGGAAGAAGATACCCGTGGGGTGACGAGAAAGCTTCTGGGTATGCAAACATTAATCTAATTGAAAGTAAATTATTATACCCAGTGGATGTAAGAAGTTACCAGGGGGGTTCAAGTCCTTTTGGCGTAATGAATATGATTGGAAATGTATCGGAATGGATTGCCGATATCAGATTTGTACGCTCTGAGCCTTATCATTTATTAAAAGGTGGTTCTAGCCAAGATACATTGACAAGTATATCAATCGGACACTTAACAATAGGTATTTCTTCAATCGATACTGGTTTCCGCTGTGTCATGCCGGCTGACAGATAAATCATGATACTCCTTGTACCCTCTTTCCAATTTCCTTGATTATGAGTGGATTAGTTGGTATTATTTTAAAAAGTCTTTGTATGTTTTATCAGCCGTTAAGGAATATGGGTTTACAGGCTTTCGCTGTGTCATGCCAATGGATATATAAATGGTTCCGGTGAAGTTGTTCTTTTTTCTTCTCATCATTCTCAGCGCTAGTTTAATGGACAGCGCCTTTTGTTTTGTCAAGAACCTGCCCAAACTAGAGGAGAGGCAACTTGCCTAGCTTGACTAGTTACAGCATCGAACGCTATCACATCCTTGAGCAGCTCGGCAGGGGCGGCATGGCGATGGTGTACAAAGCCTACGACACGCGCCTGGAACGCGACGTGGCGCTGAAGATCATAAACAGCCGCTCCTTCAGCCCAAACGCTCTGGAACGTGTACTCAAGCGTTTCGAGCGTGAGGCCAAGTCTCTCGCCAGATTGACCCATCCCAATATCGTTCTGGTCATAGACTACGGCGATGAGGATGGTTCTCCCTGGCTTGTGATGCCCCTGCTGGCGGGCGGCACGCTCAAGGAGCTGCTGCGCCAGCGTGGAAGACTTCCCTGGCAGGAAGCCGCGGCACTGCTGCTGCCGATCGCTGAGGCGCTGCAGTACGCGCACGAGCGCGATGTGATCCACCGCGACGTCAAGCCCTCCAACATCATTCTCACCGATGCCGGAAGCCCTATGCTAACCGATTTCGGAGTCGCCAAGATCCTCGAGGAGGGCGAGGGCGGCACCACGCTGACCGGAACAGGCATCGGATTGGGCACGCCGGAGTACATGGCGCCCGAGCAGTGGGTCGGCAAGGCATCCGCTGCCAGCGACCAGTACTCGCTGGGGGTTGTGTTCTACGAGCTGGTCACCGGCGCAAAACTCTACACCGCCGATACCCCGGCCGCGATATTAATTAAACAGACCACCCAACCGCTACCCACACCGCGCACTTTGCTTCCTGATCTGCCTGTGGAGGTTGAGCGAGTCCTGTTCAAAGCGCTGGCAAAAGAGCCCGAGAACCGCTACGCGGATATGAGTGGTTTTAGAGCCACTTTAAAAGGTTTGATAAGTCAAGAATTTTTCCCGGTTAAGGTCATTGTACCTGAACTTCCATGCATGTTAGAGGAAACGCACGAGATTTTGACCGCTTCAAAAGGACCTGTAACAAATGGATCAGCCGTTGAAAACGCAAAAGGGAATCCGGGGCAACGAACAGGACAAAACAACCAATGGGTTT
>CAZCHK010000083.1:0-6470 GCA_964498605.1 uncultured Anaerolineaceae bacterium
TCGAGTTGAGCTTCCAAAAAGGTTTTCTGCTGCTCAAGAGCGCTCTTTTCATCAACTGGCGCATAAACAGGCGGAACCACTCCCCGGTTAAACCATCCACCTCTTCCAGTCCCCCATCCGCGCCCGCCTCTGGCCAACCCGCCTCCGCAGGGTCCCAGACCTCTGCCAATCGGCCCTGTGCCCAAAGGTCCTGTTCTGTCAAATCCGGGCATATTGAACTCCTTTCCTTTCTTTTCAATTTTTATTTATCGCCGGTTAATGCGATTCTGCCGTCCTCTGCCAAATATCCAGCCTAGCGACAGATTCCACAATGTCCGTCCCAGCCCGGGCTGTCTGACTGTCCCGGTCTGGGTGTTTTGTGAGCCGCTGTTTTTTGTCGGCGCGCAATTCCCCCATCCTCTACCAGTGCGGGATCCTTGTCCCGCTGGTCCCGTTCCATCTCTTCCAGGCATTACTGCTCCTTTCTGTATGCTGCTGGTCGCTCCAGCAGCTGTCGAATCAGCTCCCGCGCGCTTTCGAGCTCCCTGCGCCAGTTCAACAACGCCGCATCGCCGTGCGCGGTCAGGCGATATGTCCTTCTGGGCGGACCCTGTGTTTGACTGCTGTCCCAATCTGATTCCACCCACCCCAGAACTTCCATCTCTCGCAGCGTGCGATAGATCACGCTGGGATGGATCGAGCCCATGTTGAGCGCTTCCAGGTCAGCCAGCAATGTGTAGCCGTGCCTTGGTTGCTCTTTTAAAAAGATCAACAGGGCAGGCTCAAGCAGGGAAACCTTCAGCGGCGTGTGACGATCACCGTTGCCTGCGATCCCCTGCACAGCCCAACCTCTACGATGTCTTGGCATATTATTCTTCCTTCTTCATGATCTTGTATATTGTATCCATCTATTCTATATTTGTCAATAGTATTATATGGAATATTCTTTATATATTGTTATTTTATTTTAGTACAAATTACTATTATTTTGAGATTCTGCATTATAATATTGGTATAATTCTAGCAAAAAGGAGCGTTATGCCGGTCAAACTAGTCAGTGTCGATGCGACGCAGTCGCAGAGCTTCAAAATCGAAACAAAATGCAGAAATCATGTCGCCATCGTGGACCAGCCAGTCGAAGGCGGCGGCACGGACGCCGGTCCCACCCCGCTGGAATACATCTTCATCTCCCTGGCTGGCTGCATCGCCAGCGTCGGGCACATCATCGCCAAACAGCGCCGTCTGCCTGTGCGCCAGATCCATGTGCATGTCGAGGGTGAAATCGATACCGATGTGCTCATGGGAAAACACACCGATGTACGCGCGGGTTTCACAGCCGTCAGAGTGACAACCAAATTCGATGCCGACCTGACTCAGGCTGAAAAAGAGCAGCTGCTGCATGACATCGACGCCCGCTGCCCGATTTCGGATAATCTGCTCAACCAGACACCCGTTGAGTTTTTTGTTGAGTAAGCGCTGCTGATGCCAGCAAAAAGGCTCGCACCCGACCTGCCAGCAGAGATGCTGGTCGGTCAGCGTTTGCGTGAGCTGCGAACCAGCCGGGGCTTCTCGCTGCGCTCCCTGGCTGAGCGCAGCGGTTTGAATTTCAACACCCTCAGCCTGGTCGAAAAGGGCCGATCCTCCCCCTCAGTCAGCACGCTTCAGCAGCTGGCGCAGGCTCTCGACGTGCCGATCACCGCTTTTTTCGAATCAAAGCCTGTCGAGCAGAAAGTCGTTTTCACTTCATCAAGAAAAGAGAGCACCAGCGCTGACTTTAACAGCACGCAAATACAAAACCTCGGTAAGGATCTTGCCGGGCATGTCGTGCAGCCTTTCATCTTCGAGGTAAAACCAGGCGTCGACAGCGGCGATCACTCGATCGTCCACACGGGTCACGAGTTCGTATACTGCCTGAGCGGAACGGCGTGTTACGAAATCGATGAAAAAGAGTATCCCCTCCACCCGGGGGATTCCATCGTTTTCGAGGCTCATCTCCCGCACCGCTGGAAGAACTGCGGCAAGGAGATGGCAAGAATACTGCTGGTGCTTGTTCCGCTCGATCAGCGCGAAGGAACGGGCGGCCAGCATTTCACAACAGAATACTTAACAAAGGAGTTAAATATGAAAATCGCGATTATCACAGAAGATGGAAAAACCATCAGTCAGCATTTCGGCCGCGCGCCGTATTACCTGGTCCTGACGATCGAAGAGGGCAAGGTTACAGGGAGTGAGATGCGGGACAAGATGGGGCACAGCCATTTCAAGGAACAGCACGCTGAAGAAGGCGCACAGTCAGGAGGACACGGCAGGGATGCCGCGTCACACAATAAACATGTCAGCATGGCTCAGACCATCGCGGACTGCGAAGCGCTGCTGTGCGGCGGCATGGGCATGGGAGCTTATGAAAGCATGCGCCAGCTGAACATCAAACCCATCGTGACCAATCAGGTTGACATCGAAGCCGCAGTGAAGGACTTCATTGACGGCAAACTGATCGATCACACTGAGCTGTTGCATTAAACAGAATGGAGCTACTTTGAACATCCTCCTATCAGCAGCAGAAAACCGCCTGGACGGGCCGGTAGATCCGCGCTTCGGCCGGGCGCAGTATTTTATCAAGATCAACACCGATTCCAATGAGTGGGAAGCGTTACCGAACCCCGGGATTAACCTCTCCGGAGGCGCCGGCGTGGCTGCCGCTCAATTTGCCATTGACCAGAAGGTTGACGCTGTCGTCAGCGGTGATTTTGGACCCAACGCGGCAGGAGCATTCAAGGCCGCCGGTATGCCCTTATACCTCTACAACAAGACAGAGCCAAGTGTCGCAGAGGCAGTCAGCGCATTCAAGCTTGGCAAACTGGGAAAGTTTTAATTCCTCGTGAGCAAAGGATAACCATGCGCATTGCCGTCGCGAGCGGAAAAGGCGGTACGGGAAAGACCACCATTGCAACAAGCCTGGCAGCCAGCCTGGAATATGCCGGCCGTGATGTTCATTATGTGGATTGCGATGTTGAAGCCCCCAATGGACATCTCTTCCTGAAACCTCTGTTCCAGACGCACAAACCAGCCCTGGTCTACATCCCGCAAATCAATCCCGAGAAGTGCACGTCCTGCGGCAAATGCGTCCAGGTGTGTGAATTTCACGCGCTTGCCCAGGTCGGGAAGAACATTCTCGTTTTTTCGCAGCTGTGTCACGGCTGCGGCAGCTGCGCATGGAATTGTCCCGAGAGAGCCATCACTGAAGTCCCGAACCTCATCGGCGTGCTGGAAGCTGGTACCGCCTCGCATGGGCTGCGGTTTTCCAGGGGCGTGCTGACGATCAGTGAACCGATGCCCACGCCGATCATCCGCCAGTTGAAGCGCCTTCTTCCAGAGAACGGGCGTGATATCGTGATCCTGGACTCCCCTCCCGGCGCTTCGTGTTCGGTTGTGGAGAGCGTGCGCGGCAGTGATTACATTCTCCTGGTGACCGAACCGACGCCGTTTGGCCTGCACGATCTGCAGCAAATGGTGGGGATCACCCGGGACATGCACATACCTGCCGGGGTCATCATCAACCGCGATCAGGGCGCTTCCTCATCCCTGGTCGAATACTGCGATAAAAATGATCTCGAGATCCTGATGAGAATCCCGTTTTCAAGACGCTTCGCGGAAGGGATTTCCCGGGGAGAACTGCTGATCGATATTGACCACGACCTGGAGCAGGAATTCGTGTCGCTGTTTTTGAAACTTGAACGCCTGGCAAAACCTGCCCCCACCCCGAAAAGAATTCATGGAGACAACCCGTGAGGATCGACCAAAGGTTTCCGTGCGAATTGACGCATACGACATATGCAAAGATGGGTCCACTATGAAACAGCTTGTCATCCTCAGTGGTAAGGGTGGTACCGGGAAAACCAGCCTCAGCGCCTCTTTTGCGCATTTGAGCGCTCAGGCTGAAAAGTCGCCCAAACCAGTCCTGGTTGACGCGGATGTTGACGCAGCAAACTTAAGCCTTGTGCTATCGCCATCCCTGGATGAGACGCACGAATTCCGGGGAGGAAAGCTGGCCTTGATCGATAAGAGCAAGTGCACAGGCTGTGGAAACTGTGTTTCTGTTTGCCGCTACGATGCCATCCTCCCCGATCGGGAAGATCGATCGCTGTACTGGGTAGACCCGATCGCCTGTGATGGCTGTGCCGCGTGCGTCTACGCCTGCCCGGAAAACGCGATCAGCATGATCCAGCAGCAGGAAGGCGAATGGTCCCGCTCCTCTACGCCCTACGGGACGCTCTTCCATGCGGAGCTGTTTCCCGGCAGAGAAAATTCAGGAAAACTGGTCACCCTGATCAAGCAGCAGGCTCGGCTGTGGGGAGAAGAGAACAAAGCCGGCATGGTGATCATTGACGGTCCGCCTGGAATCGGCTGCCCGGTCATATCCGCCTGCGCTGGGGCCGATCTGGGGCTGGTCGTGGCGGAGCCGGGAGTTGCAGGGGTGCACGACATGAAGCGCATCGTAGAAGTGCTCAGGCACTTCAAGGTCCCCGTCATGATCTGTATCAACAAGGCAGATCTCTACTTTCAAGGTGCCGAACAGATCCGCATGTACGCGTCGGACAATTCCTGCCCAATCCTCGGTGAGATACCGTTCGACGATCATATGTCCCAGGCCATTTTGAAGGGGCTGCCGGTGACCAGGTCGTTTCCGGAGTCACCAGCCTCCCTGGCTGTTCAATCCATTTGGGACACGCTTCTCAACCAGATGGATCGAAAGGGAGGAAAATGACGGATCAGAAGCTGCGCGACGCGATCATAGACAAACTGAGGAGCGTGATCGATCCTGAAACAGGCGTGGATGTCATCCGCATGCAGCTGGTCAGGGAGATCAGCATTGATGACAAGAAGAAGGTCCGCTATATCTTTCGCCCCTCCTCGCCGCTGTGTCCCATCGCTGTTCCCCTGGCCCTGGGAATCATTGAGGCAATTTCACAGGTACCCGGTGTGTCCGCTCAGGATATCACGGTCGTGGATTATATCCAGGCGGATCAATTGAACGCCACGTTGAAATCGATCCTGGAAGAATGACTGGCCAATCAAAAGGAGAGTGTATGGAATCCAAAAAGAAGATAGGCATCATCATCTGCGACCGCTACCGCACCTGCGCCGGTGGAAAATGCCTGCGCGCCATGCAAAACCGAGAAGGCGCTTTCAGCGTCTACATGGATTCTGAGGTGGAGCTGGTCGGTTACACGACATGCGGCGGCTGCCCCGGAGGCAACATCGAGTACGCGGGTGATGAAATGATCAAAAATGGGGCACAGGTGATCCACCTGGCGACCGGTTTCCTGGTCGGTTATCCTCCATGCCCTTACATGGGCACTTTCAAGACCTTTTTGGAGAAGCGCTACGGCATCCCCGTTGTTCTGGGAACCCATCCCATCCCGCAGAAGTACCTGGATATGCACGAACAGCTTGGAACCTGGGAAGATCCAAGCTGGCAAACGCTGCTTCATCCAACGATGACGGATGAAGCAACCCGCAAAGCCTACAACTGAATCAGCATGCTTGTCTTTGGCCCGGTACCTTCGCGCCGCCTGGGTAACAGCCTGGGAATCAACCACATCTTTTCCAAGCACTGCTCGTATGCATGCGTGTACTGCCAGGTGGGAAGAACTAACCAGCTTGAAATACGTCCCCGCGCTTTCTACACCGTCAAGAAAATCATTTCACAGGTTCAGCGAAAGATTTCGGAGAGTATGGACTCCGGGCGGCGGATTGATTACCTCACCCTGGTGCCGGACGGAGAACCTGCCCTGGATTTCCACCTTGAAGATCTCATTCTCGCCCTCAAGCGGTTCTCAATTCCCATCGGGGTGATTTCCAACTCGTCATTGATCGATCAGCCCTCCGTGCAATCTGCCCTTCTCCATGCCGACTGGGTGTCACTAAAATTCGATGCGGTATGTGAAAATGCCTGGCGAAAGATCAACCGGCCGCACGGGAGTCTGGTCCTGCAGAATATCCTTACAGGCGCGCTGCTCTTTCGCCAAGCTTACCCCGGGAAACTGGTGACGGAAACCATGCTGATTTCGCAGATCAACGATACGGCTGACGATATTAACCTGTTGATCAGTTACCTGCTCGAACTGCAGCCGTTCAAATCCTATCTCTCCATTCCCACGCGTCCCCCCTGCGAGAAGTGGGTGACTCCTCCACCGCCGGAACGCCTGCGTTCAATCCTGGAGGCGTGTTCCGACAGGCTGAACAATATGGACCTTCTTTTTGATGCAGAAGTGGGGGATTTCATTTCAACTGGCGATCTCACAGAAGACATCCTCAGCATCGCCGCGGTACACCCCGTGCGTGAAGAATCCTTGAAAAACATGGTCAGCCAGGCCGGCAAGGATTGGTCCTTGATTCATACACTGGTCCAGCAGAAAGCCCTGCTTGCCATTCGCTACCGGTCTGAAGTGTTCTATTTCACGAACCCGGAAATCCACAACAGGCGCTGA
>CAZCHK010000084.1:0-6331 GCA_964498605.1 uncultured Anaerolineaceae bacterium
CATGGATCGAGGAACGCCAATCCGCGGTCTTCCAGTACGATCCTTCTTTCATCAAGAGCGGCATCCAGTTATCGCCCTTGATGATGCCGCTGAGAGACCTGCCCTACGAATTTCCAGGCCTGCCCAAGGACACTTTTCGAGGTTTACCGGGGATGCTAGCAGACTCTCTTCCGGACAGGTTTGGCAACGCGGTGATCGATGCCTGGCTGGCTTCCCTGGGAAGATCCCCGCAAAGCTTTCACAGCGTGGAGCGCCTGTGCTACATCGGCAGCCGGGGTATGGGAGGACTGGAATACCAACCGGCGTTGCGAATTTTCCATACCAAAGCGGACGAGATCGAAGTCGCAGAATTGGTAGACATATCGAACAAGATCCTCTCTCAACGATCTGGATTGCAAGGGGCATTTACAGGAGGGAATGATCGGGAAGTGATCGAGGACATCCTGAGAGTCGGTACTTCCGCGGGAGGAGCAAGAGCAAAAGCGATCCTGGCCTGGAACCCAAACACGAATGAGTTTCGTTCCGGGCAGGTGAAAAATCCGCCTGGTTTCGAGTACTGGATCATGAAGTTCGACGGCGTAAGCAGCAATCGGGACAAGGAACTTGCCGACCCGCAAGGATACGGTTTGATCGAATATGCTTATCATCTTCTGGCGGTCAAAGCGGGAATTGAGATGGCTGCCTGCCGCCTGCACCACGAGGGCGGACGGAGCCATTTTATGACCAGAAGGTTCGACCGGAACGCAGATGGATCCAAGATCCACATGCAATCACTGGGCGCCCTCACGCATGTCGATTACAACCAGCCTGCGCTCTACTCCTACGAAGAGACCATCCAGACCATGAAGCGCCTCGGATTACCCCGCAGCGATCTGGAGCAGCAGGTCCTACGCGCTATGTTCAATGTCGTTGGACGCAATCATGATGACCACGTCAAAAACATTGCCTTCCTGATGAACCGAAGAGGAGAATGGCGCCTCTCGCCAGCTTTTGATGTGTCGTACGCATACGATCCCGCCGGGTATTGGACCAGCCAGCATCAGATGAGCATCAATGGGAAACGTGATTCCTTCAGTACCCAGGATATCACCGCGCTGGCAAGGTTGGCCGGGATCAAAACCAGTCGTGCGCTGCAAATGCTGGAGCGCGTCATCATGGTCATGAAATCCTGGCCAGACATCGCAGGAGATCTGGGTATTGCCAGGGAGCGCGTCCGGCAAATCCAATCCACCCACCGTCTCTCTTTTCTCGATTGATTCACCGGGATACTAATTTCGTTTCCATTGGGTTTTTGCGTCCAATCGATTTGCCTGCGATTTAATTCACATAATCTCTAAATTTTTAGATTTTTAAGGTTAAATATCAACCCAGGCTCCCCCCGCGCGGACCGAATCGCAAATACAAGTATATGTTCCGATCCGCAGAACCTGGCGCCGCCAAACAGAGAAAAGGGCAGGAATATGAGATTTCCTCCCTTGTAGGATCAAACGATCAATGTGTTACCCTGCAAAAGGATGCCGTACTTCCCTTGAACAATCATAGGGAGTGTATTTGTGCTTTTCCTGACCATTCCGCTAAGAAAGTTTTTTATATCCAGTACAGAACAGCGGATTATCAAAAATCATCTTGAAATATCGGAGAACAACTCCGATTTATCAAGTTTCCATGGAAGCATGATCATGCAAAGACCTGCTTATCGCATGCGGCTGAAAACGGCTCCTGGGCGCTCGCCCGGGACTGCCCTGCCTGCGGAGTGCACAGGAAAACCAAATGAACAGTCTGATTTCTTTCAGAAAATGGGGCTCGGTCTGGTTTTCTACCTGGTCCTGGAGCTGCGATCGGCAAAAAAAACCGTGAGCCGCGATGCGGCCCACGGTTGTCATCATCTTGATGATCCGTTTACCTGACCTCCACCAGCACTGCCTGCACAATCACCCGGTAGCGGTATGTCCCCTTGTCCAGGTCATAGGAGTGGCAGGTCGTCAGGGTCAGCCACGGGTTGGTACGGTGCTGGAAGGCTCCTATGGTCGAATCCGGCCGCACCAGCATCACACTGCGCACCTCGTACACATACTCATCTCCCCAGCCATGGACAATGATTTGGTCTCCATACCACAGCGATTTCAGACCGACGAAAGGACCTGCCGTGTTATCTGCATTCCAGACATGCCCGGTGATCACCGAATTGCCCGACCAGGTGGGAAAAGCCGTTCCCTCCAGCCAGCCGGCATTGCGCCCCAACCATGAGACATCCCAGTTGCCATCAGTGGACAGCGGGATGCTTAAAATGCTCATCTTCACCCCCAGGTCGGGGATCTCCAGCCACAGGCTGCTGTTCCCGTATGCCACTGCCTGGGGCAGCAGGTTGGTCATCCTCCCCTGGGCGAAGCCGGTATCCGGCAGGACTGCCGTCGTTATGGTAAAGCGCAGCCGGCTGTCCGCACCATTGTTGAGGCGGTTGCCTGCAGGGTCATAGATCGAACTTGTCCCGCATATGAAGAGGGTGTACCTGCCGACGGGAAGAAGGAAGCCGTTGTTGATCTTCAGGGTGGCAAGGTAGGGTCCCACCCCGCTGTTGTTGTCGTAAGTGACCGTGTTGATGGCAATCTGCGTGTCATCCGACTGCAAACCACCAACGCAGCTGATCGTGTCCAGCAGCGCGTTGCTGCCATGCGACACCAGCAGGTAGTTGGCAGTATTGTCCGCCGCATTGGCCCCGCCACCCGTCTGCACATCTTTATCATATTCGATGACGATCTCTTTCAAGCCGGTGATGAGCACGCTTTGATCCGCCGGGACGGTGTTGAGGCCGTAGACCACCGTCGGGAAGGTGTTATCTATTGTATAGGTTTCGTCCGTCAGGGGTTCGACAGCCGGCAGGGGATTGCCCGTCAGGTCGGTGATGTTCTCTCCTCCAGCCAGGTTCAGCCCGACCGTGCCGTTCAAGGCAGCCAGATTGCCGCCAGAGACGGTGATGTCGTAGACGCTGGCGCTGACCGGCGCTACGCCGGTGATCGCTGCCGTCGTGCCGGTGATCATGAAGTCGGACGCGTCCACATTCTGAACGTCTTCGCTGAAGGTAGCCCGGAAAACAAGCGTGTCAGCGTTCGTCGGGCTGCTCAGCGGATTCTGGCGCGTGAAGGAAGTCAGGCCCGGGGCGGTGTTGTCCAGGGTGTAGGTCTCGTCGGTACCTGGTTCCCCAGGCGGCAGGGCATTACCCGCTGGATCGGTGATGTTCTGCCCACCTGAAAGGTCCAGCCCAATCACGCCGTTGTACGAAGCCAGGTCACCTCCCGAAACGGTGATGTCATACACACCGGCACTGACCGGCGTCACGGCGCTGATGGATGCCGTGGTAGCCGGAGTGGCGTTGATAGAAAAGTCGGACGCGTCCACGTTCTGAACACCTTCACTGAAGGTCGCCCGGAAAACAAGCGTGTCGGCGTTCGTCGGGCTGTTCAACGGGTTCTGGCGCGTGAAGGAGGTCAGGCCCGGCGCGGTGGTGTCAATGCCGGCGATGGCATTGGACAGGCTGTAGGAGGTGTTGCCGGCCGTGTCGACCGCCCGGTAACAGACGCGCGTGCCGTTGTCGGACTCTGCGGTGAAGGTCTGGCTGGCATAGGCGGCAAAGGTCAGGGTGCCGTCGCAGACCGCGCCGGTGGTGTTGCTCATCGACAGCGTGCCTTCGGAGGTGCTGGCGGTGATGGTCTTGCTGGTCGCTGGCAGGGTGTCGGGCTCGATAATGGTGATCGTCGGCGAGGTCGTGTCAATGACGATGGACTTGCTGTCAGCAATATTCTGCCCGGCGGGGATCGCGGGATTGGTCGTGCTGTTTGCCGCGGCGTCCGTGATCGTGCCGGAGATGGAGGAAATCGTCAGGTCAGACGAGGTTTCCCCTGCACCGACGGTGTATGTTGTGCTGTAACTGGATACGTTCGTCAACGCGCCGCTATTGATGACCGCGCCGGTATCCAGCGTGATCGCCAGGCCTGCCGCGGAGGAGATGCTCTCGCTGAAGGTGAGGGTGATGTTAATCGCGCCACCCACTCCGTATGCGCCATCAGCCGTTGTGGAGGTGGCGCTGGTGACCGTTGGTGGAGTGGTGTCGGGAGAGCCAACGTAAACGGTGAGCGTGCGGGTGGTGTAGCTGGCAGCGTTAGCACGGAAGGTCCAGTCGGGATCCCCGCTGGGGGAGTTGCCAATGCCAAGATCATCCGTAGTGGTATTGTCCCAACTGTTCCAGGCGAAGATCGTCTGTGCAGCGCCATAGTTGTGCACCTGCATGGAACCGTAACAGCCGGGGGGGTTGATTCTAATATCATCGTAGTCGAACAGACTGCTGCTGGCACCCGGCAGGCCAAAATAATTGATCGCCCCATAGCACAAGCTCCAAAACTCGATGTTGCCGGTGGTGATACCCGTGCCGGTCGTCACACCTGCCACGTTGCTGGCTACATTCATGTTGCCGACCTGCTGCTGGAAGATCGTTGCGCCAACGGGGACTCCGGTCAGGGCGTCGTTGGCGGTGAAGGCATCCATCGAGACCCAGACCCAGCTGCTGTCGAGCTCGAGGCAGTATCCGATCCTGCTGAAACTGCCATCGGGGATGCTGGAGGTGTTGTTCACCGAGTAAGTCGGGGAAGCTCCGTTGTAATCTGCATTGACCGGGAGGGATAGTTTGTAGGCAATGGCGTACTGGTTGGATTCAGCCACATTCGCAGTGCACGGGTTATTTTCCACCACGTAGGTCTCGTCGGTGGCGGGTTCGGCAGCCGGCAGCGGGTTGCCCACCAGGTCGGTGATGTTTTGCCCGACAGACAGGTTCAGCCCAACCGTGCCATTCAGGCTGGCAAGGTTCCCGCCCGAAACGGTGATGTCATACACGCTGGCGCTGACCGGCGTTACGCCGGTGATTGTGGCCGTCGTACCGGTGAGGGTGAAGTCCGCTGCGTCCACATTCTGGACATCTTTACTGAACGTCGCCCGGAAGACAAGTGTGTCGGCGCTGGTGGGCGAGGTGGCCGGATTCTGGCGGGTGAAGGAAAGCAGGGTCCAGGCTGTGATATCGGGTGCTCCGTAACGCAGGACTCGGTTGTTGAATCCATCGGCTACCCACAGAATGTTTTGAAGCGGGTCGTAGAACATACCGTAGGGGCGATACAAGCTCGATGCGGATAGCCCCCCCGTGTTCTGGGTGCCGGTGGTGAAGTCCGGTTGACCAAGCACATAACTGGCGTTGGCGCCATTGGCCAGGCTGGCGGCATTGTCGAAGACCATGACCCGGTTGTTCGAAAAATCGGAAACATACAGGCGTCCGGCGGGATCACCCGATACCCGGTTGGGATTGGAAAACTTGTTTTGCGAGGTGCCCGATGTGCAGGTGGTCAAGTTCCCCTGTCCAAGCACCGCGCTGGCGCTGGCGCCGTTGGCGAGTCCGGCGGCGTTATCAAAGCGCAGGATGCGGTGATTACTGTTATCTGCCACCCACAACCTTCCACTTGAATCGACCCAGACGCCGCTCGCTATAGACGACATGAGGGTGGCGCTGCATCCTGATACCGTGCTGGTGAAATCTGGCCGACCCAGAACCCCGCTGGCCGCAGCGCCGTTGGCCAGGCTGGCTGCGCTGTCGAAGCGCAGGACGCGGCCGTTATCGCGTTCTGCCACCCACAAGCGCCCTCCCGAGTCCAGGTGCAGTGCGGTCGGTCCCCTCATCCCGGTCTGGGAGGTGGCAGCGGTCCTGCTGATGAAGTCCGGCTGGCCAAGCACAGCGCTGGCATTGGCGCCGCTGGCGAGCGCAGAGGCATTATCAAAGCGCAGGACGCGGTTATTGGCGTAATCCGCAACCCAGAGACGCCCGGCGCTGTCAACGAACACGGCAATGGGTCCCCACATCCCGTTCTGGGTGGTGGCGGCGGTAGCGGTGGTGAAGTTCGCCTGTCCGAGCACCGCTTCGGCGGCCGCACCGTTGGCCAATGCCGTAACGGAGGTAAAACGCAGTACCCGATTGCTGCCATAATCGGCGACAAACACCCTGACAGTGGTGGGATCAACAGCCAAAAAGGTTGGCAGGCTTATGACCGTCTGGGTTGTGGCGGCGGTAGCTGTAGTGAAGTTCGCCTGTCCGAGCACCTGCGTGGCAGACTGGAATGTGGATGGAGAAAATGCGGCTTGTGCGGGGGTGACACCCAGCGCGCCGAAGGTCAGCGCGAACATCATCAGGGCGGTGGCAAGTTGGGCAAAAAAACGAGACGTTTTATTCATATTAATCCCTTTTAACAGCCATCACCCCGAATCGATTCTTAGGGGATCACTGCATGCATCGATCTCG
>CAZCHK010000085.1:0-6289 GCA_964498605.1 uncultured Anaerolineaceae bacterium
TCCTCAGTCTGATAAAGTACTGCGAGGTGGCTCCATTAACAATCTGGCAAATGGCATTCGCTCGACCTTCCGCCACGCGCTTGACCCATCCTACTCGTACTACTATTTTTCAGTTGGTTTTCGCTGTGGATTAAATCCGTAAGCTTCACTGCCCTTCTGTCGCTTTGGAGAGTTTAGGGTTTTTTGGGCTTGTTGGGGTGATTATGACTATACGCATAAATAGAATTTATGCGTATTTTATTTCATTAAAGTTATTGGCGATATGACTATCAGGGCTCGGTGATCCTGAGCCACAGGGCGTTCGAAAAGACTTCCCCTGTTTGCATTGCGGATCCGACAAAAACATACCCTCCATCGGGAAGTACCGCTGCCGCGCTGAGCAGCAGTTCCTCGTATTCCGCATGCCGGACCACGCTCTCCCACAGCAGGCTGCCGTCTCGGTCCGTCTTGATAATCCAGCCGTCACCTTTGACCCTGCCCGTCGCACGCTCGAGCGAGCTGAAAACGATCCCCGAAAACACGTACCCGCCGTCCGCATCCTCCATGACATCCCAGAATTCCGCCCCAATCTCCCCACGTAGGAAGGATTTGCGCCAGATCTCATTGCCCTGCAGGTCCAGCTTGATGGCGGCAGAAACGATTGTTCCGGAATCCAGCGATTGGATGCACGCCAGGACGATAAAACCATCGCTGGTCACGACCATATCCGACGCCATGTCCCTGTCGCGTGGGTCAAGATCCCATGAGCGAGACCACTCCAGGACGCCTTCTGAATCAGTTTTGATCAGGTAGACATCGCGGTCCGGAATCGTTCTCGCCTCCCACCCCGCCGCGACGTACCCGCCATCCGGCGTTTGGGCAACAGCCCATCCAAGATACAAGATGCTAGAGCCATACGTACGCGACCATTCCTCGTTGCCTTCAGCGTCAGTTTTTATCAGGATCAGATTGCCTGCATACAGGTTCCTGGTAACATATTCATCCGCTGTTCCTCCGGTGAGTATGAATCCGCCATCGGCGGTCTGGCGGACGACCTTGCCGTGGTCCATTCCCCGGCCGCCAAAAGTGCGCGCCCAGATCTCGTTCCCCTCCCCATCCACCTTGACCAGGAACAGGTCCGTCTCGTCCCGCTCATAGGATGCCGCTACCTCTCCCAGTGCCACAAAATTATTCTGACCGGCTAGCGCGACCGCGCTGAATGAGGCGTCCAGCTCACCACCATACCTTTGTTCCCAGAGAACATTTCCTGCCGCGTCGGTTCGCACAAGACGGGCTTTCCCTGTCGTGATCCTGTGGGAGGGACCGGGACTGTCCGCCAGACCCGCCAGGAGCATACCGCCGTCCTCCAACAGCAGCACATCGGTGGCGTTGTCGTTCAGCCTGCCCCCGTAGGTCCGCAGTTCATCTGCCATGATGATCTGATAATCATGGTTTTCGTTTGGCAGTATCAGCGGGACCAGAGAAGGTCGAGGTGTTGCTAAAACGGCTGCTGTCGGAGTCGACGCAACCACGGTCGTGGATCGCGCCTCAGTCGTGGGCGGCGCAGCATCCTGACCGGTACAGCTTGCCAGTATCAATAACGCACAGGCCAGATAAAAAACTCGCGCAGTCTTCATGTATCATCGACTCCCTGATGCAGCCCAGATCGTCACGCCTTTTATCCTCAGATTGATGTTCAGTCCGCTGTGCCTCCGCGCCAACGATCAATCGCCAGGACAGATCGGGGTGAGTCTGTCCGCTTCCCTCAGGGCATCGCTCCAGGTGAATTCCTGGTTGTCGCTGAAGTAGTAATAGACCGTTCCGTTCGGGAATAGCGCGATGACGTTCCCGCTGACGCCCTGCATCTCGGTGATCCAAAATTCACAGTCGAAGCCGGTGGCTGCCGAGTAGCGCGTGGCCCAAAAAGCATTGTTATACATCTGGCGCGTGTCGATGCGCACGCCGCGGTCATCGGCGTCGCGCTGCAGGCTGGCAGCCAGCATGCCGGGGTGGAGTACCTGCTCGCCGTCGATCTTCCCGTCACCCCGATTCAGAAAGGCAATGATCTTGGCCACGTCGTCCGGGGTCCACCACAGGCCATACCCGCCTTCTGCCTGCCCCTGCCAGTTGTTGTCCGCCGTGCGCATGCTGGACAGGAAACCCGGTCCCACACCCAGTGGCAGATACACATCATTCACAACAAGATCGAAGATGTCCGCCTGCTCTCCTTCCCTGCCCTGGAGGAAGCGCTGCATGGCGGTCATCAGGATAAAGGTATCGCTGGTGCGGTAGACCCAGCGCGTGCCAGGTTCCGCCCTGGAGGGAGCGGTGAAAGCGGCCGCGATGCGCTGGTCAAAAGGCTGCGCGCCGAAGAACTCACCCATCTTCTGGCTGTTGTCGTCTTCCATGAAACCGGTGGAGAAATAATTCCCGGTCGCCATGTCCAGGGCATTCTCAAAGGTGACCTTCTCCCAATCGCCCGCCCCAAGCGCGTACTCCGGGACATAATCCTTGATCAGCAGGTCCGGCACATCAGCGCCGTACTTCTGCGCCAGGCGCATCAGGGCGACGCTGGCAAAAGCGGATTTGGCTGTGGAAAAGGACGCGACGCGCATGGAGTCGCAATACGGGTAGATCCCGAAACGGGTTCGGCAGCCGCCGACGTAATTCACTCCGTCGATGATGAAGCCATACCAGGACAAATGCTCGGGGGTCACCCCACTGCCAAACGCGGTTAGGTCCACGCCGGGGTAATCCACCGCCATCTCCTCGATCGGTTTGGTTGGATAGCGCTTCTCCAGCTCACGGGCAAACGCGTCTCCCACCTCATCTGCGCCGTCCACTTCCTGCGGGTGGTAGACCGCATCCAGCAGTCCCCACAGGTTGATGCGGTAGTAGGTGGATACCTCCTGGGTCACCTGGTACCACACCCTGGACACGCTCTGTTCATCGAACAGGAAAGTGAGCGTTCCGCTGTAAGCCGAGTTGGAGCCCTTGATGGACAGGGTGAAAGGCAGCGAGGCGCGCGAATAGCCCTGGTCGCCCGGTTCCTGCCAGACGCGCCCGGGCTCCAGGTGCAGGTTCCAGTAAGGATGATCGGCAACGATCAATCCGCGCCGCACTGGCACGAGATACCCGTCATCGGTTTGCACGAATTCGTAGTCAAACTCCGGCAGATAGCCGAACGTGGGTTCCAGTTCCCCGCGGATGTTTTCCATATATCCCCCTTCCTGCTCAGAGAGGAGTTCCAGGCGTCCCTCAAACCGGTGGGACGCGGGTTGGGCATCCAGGGGCGGCGTGAGCGCAAGCTCGTTCTGTGGACCAGTGAATTCAAAACCGTTCATTAGATCAGAATAAGTCAGAGAAAGGCTATTGCGCCATTCATCTAGTTGCTCAAGGGACTCCCCCGCTTGACCAGCGGGAGTATCACCTGAAGAAATGCTTGATTCGATGAATGGTTCACGAACACAACCTGTGGACAGGATGGCTAGACCAATGCCAAGAATTATGCAGCAGATTTTCTGATACATCACACCTCCCGATAATTGATATATACTCGGAATCGATTAAAGCCTGATTAATCAGCTCGATGATTGATACTTATTAATGAAATCGCACCGGTTAAGAAAGAACAGTAGGTTCAGGATTCAATTGCCTGCGTAGCAACAAGTAATATGCCAGGCAGGACAGAATGATGCCGATGACCGCCCCGGCAAACACCGCCTGATTGCTAACGGTCTGTGAGACAAGCGACCAAACAACCGCGCCTAAACCGATTCCAAGGTCCATGGCAATAAAAAAGGTCGAGTTCGCCACACCCCTCCGCTCAGCTGGTGCCAGATCGGTGACGATGGTGATCAACGCGGGTTGCCCGATGCCAAAACCAATACCAAAGGCAACAGCTGCCAGGATGAAATGGGTTATGGTTGTGGCAAAAACCAATGAAAGGAAACTTGCCAGCAGGAAAATGTTGCCCGGGATGATGATGCGCCGCACGCCAATCTTTTTGCTGATCCAATTGATCAATGGTCTTGACAGAAGCATGCATAACGCATAGATCCAGAAGAAAAGTGAAATATCTGGAATGTTTTTCAAGGCGGCATAGGGTGCCAGATAGGTCAAAATCGCGGCATAATCAAATGCCAGGAAAAAGAGCACAATGGCAGCTGGGATGGCGGATTTCTCAATTAACCGATCGAAGAAGCTGAAAGGCTCTTTGCTCTTCGCTTCCAGAGGATGAACCGGTTCGCCTGCCTGTGCATCCTCCGGAGAAACGTCGTAATACCGTGAAGGTCGCAGACCAACACCCAGCAGCAGACCTGCCGCGCAAAGAACGAGCGCAACCAGGGTCAGCACGCCAAAATCAGCCGCTGCCATCAGCCAAAGACCAATGGCGGGACCGATGGCGGAGGTCAGGCTGCTGACAACGCCGGAATAGCCCAGCCCTTCCGCGCGGCGCCTGGGAGGAACAATGTCCGCAAAAATGGTGGCGATGGCGGTGGTCTGCAAGCCAAAACCGGTGCCCTGCAGGACACGCAGTACACCTATCAGAGTCGTGCCTGGCTGCAGGTAGTACCCAACGCACGGCAACAGTACCATCACAAAGCCGACCAGCAGAACGGGTTTTCTGCCAATATGATCAATCAGGTAACCGGCAAGTGGCCGGACGAGAAGGACCGAAAAGGTGAAAAGCGTGACCATCAACCCGGCTTCGGTATTCGTACCACCGCGTGATTGGATGAACAGCGGCAACGTGGAAACCAACATGCTGGTGATGGTGTTGGAGCTTAATGTTAAGAACAGGGAAGAAATGTATGTAACCGTCCACAATCTTTCCCGACGGGGAGTTGCTGCTGGAGAAGTCGTCATGTGAATACTCCAGAACCTTGCGGAACCATAGATCACCCAGCCTTTATTGTAATGCCAAAGTAATCCCTAGCCGGAAAAGTTTCTATTAGTTTCTCCTACCAATGCCTTCCATGATCAACCAGTGGCGCCCGATCAACTAGTTTAGTATGACAGCATCTATCAGCGTGGGGCAGTGTCTCTAGTACAATAACTATATGAGGTTTTCTATGGGCAAAGGCACAGTCTATTTTCCCGCAGCGATATTAAAAGATTTCGTCACGGATGTGTTTATGAACCTCAGCGTTCCAAAAGCAGATGCAATGGTTTGCGCAGATGTAATCATAGCATCAGATTTACGCGGAATCGAATCGCATGGCATCAACCGCCTGAAATATTATTCCGACCGTATTCTCTCCGGGCAACAACAGGTCAAAACAAATTTCGAAATCGTAAGGGATACATCAACCACTGCGGTCGTTGATGGTCACCACGGCATGGGCATGGTCATTGCGAAACGGGCCATGCAAATGGCGATTGATAAAGCGCGGCAACACGGAATGGGATCGGTAGCTGTTCGCAACTCTACCCATTTTGGTATCGCGGGATTTTATCCTTTAATGGCGGTTGAACAGGGAATGGTTGGTTTTACAGTAACAAACACCCGTCCGTCTGTCTCTCCAACCTTTGGAGTGCAGCCCATATTGGGCACCAACCCGATAGCATTCGGCGCTCCTACAGATGAATTATTTCCGTTCCTATTCGATGCAGCAACCCCCATTATTCAAAGAGGTAAGGTGGAGGTTTATGCCCGAAAGAAGAAGCCTGTTCCTGATGGATGGGTCATCAATCACAAGAACCAGTATATGCATGACCCGCAAAGGATATTAGCCAGTCTAAACAGAAATAATGCATCCCTCGTCCCTCTGGGTGGTAGCGACGAATCTATGGGCGGACACAAGGGTTATGGGTTGGGCACTATGGTGGAGATATTGTCAGCTTCACTTCAGCAAGGCTCTTTTTTGCAGGGCTTGCTGGGTATCAGCGAAGCGGGGAATCTGCAGCCTTTTTGTATCGGGCATTTTTTCATGACAATCAACGTGGAATGCTTTACTGCCCTCGATGATTTCAGAACAACAACGGGGAAAATATTACGCGCTCTTCGAAGCTCGCGTAAAGCGCCTGGTATAAAAAGAATATATACCGCCGGTGAAAAAGAGCATGAAATGTGGCTGAAGCGATCAAAAGAAGGCATCCCGGTTAACTCAGAATTACTCTTGGAATTGAAAACAATCCAGTCTGAATTAAACCTGCCCATAAGGATTTAAGTAGAAAGCTTAATCCTAAGACCCACCTAATCCAAAATGGCGGTAGTAATAGCAAGTCTTAATTCCAAGGGGATCAGAATGATACCAATTCAAGGAAAAACGCGACTCGCCCTGACCAATCCTGCTGGAATTCAATT
>CAZCHK010000086.1:0-6174 GCA_964498605.1 uncultured Anaerolineaceae bacterium
AACTCTGGACTTGGATGACGATTCATTTCTGATGCAATCAGATGCTCCGCCAATTCGTAATCCTGCCTGTCCATCGCCTGGCGTATTTCACTGATCCAGCGGTCAGATTGTGCCGAGTCCACGGATTGATTCGAGATCTCAATGCTGTCCAGGAACAATTGGGCAGTACTGTACCGCTGAGCTGCGTCCTTTGCCAGCGCTTTCTTAAAAACCTCCGTGATCGCTTCCGGCAGGGTGGGCTGCATGGCGCGCGGGTCAGGGATCTGCCCTTCCGTGTGCGCTTTTTGGATCTCGAAGGGCGTGTTGCCGGTGTAGGGGGGTTCACCTGTCAGCATCTGGAAGGCGATCACTCCCAGCGCGTACACGTCCGTTGCCGGTGCGGCATCCCTGCCCAGGATCTGTTCAGGCGCCATGTACTCCGGTGTCCCCGCGCTCATCCCGGTGGTGGATGAGAGGCCGGTATTCTGCAGCGATTTGACCAACCCAAAATCCGAAATGACCGGATTGCCATCTCCGTTAAATAAAATATTCGAGGGCTTGATGTCCCGGTGCACCAATCCACGCCTGTGGGCGTAATCCAGCGCGTCCGCGACCGGTTTTAGAATCCGCACTGTTTCTTCAATTGAAATAGGTTTCCTGTCCTGCAGCCGCTCCGCCAGCGTGCCGTTGGGGAGATAGTCCATCACCAGGAAGAAGCGACCCTCGTCCTCGCCCACTTCGATCACGCGGATGATGCCGGGGTGGTTGAGCGAAGCGGTCAGGCGGGCTTCCTTGCGAAAACGCTCCAGGTGCTCAGGGGTACTGGCCAGTTCACCTTTCAGGACTTTTACCGCCACCTGGCGGTCCATCATCTCGTCCCTGCCCAGGTACACCACGCCAAATCCACCTTCACCCAGCTTGCGCTCGATGATGTATTTCCCGATCAGCTTGTCTTTTTTCTCTGCCATGCTCTCACCTGCCTTAGCTTTTCGCAGCCTTCTTTCCTGCGGCAAATTCCTCATACATGACCAGGTCGTGCGGGTTGATGGACGGTTTCATATCTTGCAGCACATCCAGCAGGTCCTGCCTGCGGATGGGGCGGAAAATACCCTCGTGCACCGCCCCGGCAAACACCTTCTCGCGCGTACGCCGTGCCAGCTCGGACAGGTCTGCCCCGCTGAATCCGCTGGTTTGATCAGCGATCTGCTCCAGCGCCACGTCCACATCCAGGGGCGCTTCCTTGAGATTGATCTCGAGGATCTTCTGCCGGGCAGCAGTATCCGGCGGGGGAACGTACACCAGCCGGTCCAGCCTGCCCGGGCGCATCATGGCTGGGTCCAGCGACCAGGGCTCATTGGTCGCGCCGATGAGCAGCAAGGGATTCCTGCGCTTCTCGAATCCGTCCAGCTCAGCCAGCAGCTGCGGCACCACCCGCACCATGATCGTTGAGCCGCTTGCCCGGCGCTTGGGCGAAAGCGATTCCATCTCGTCAAAAAAGATCACGCTGAGAGAGTGGCTTTCCGCTTCAGCGAACAACCGCGCGATGTTCTGCTCCGCCACACCCACCCACTGGCTCATGATCTCGGAGGGTGTGATGGAAAAGAACGCCGCGTTGATCTCGCCTGCCACCGCGCGCGCGATGAGCGTCTTGCCGGTCCCTGGCGGACCGTACAACAGCATCCCGCCACCAGGCTGGATGCCGTACTGACTGGCTGCCTCGGGATGGGTGAAGGGGTAGAGCAGCTTGATGCGGATCTGCTCCTTCACGTCTTCCAGCCCGGCGATGTCTTCGAACTTCACGTTCGGGCGCTCGCGGACCATCCAGCTGTCCGCCTGCTGGTCGTCTCCCAGCTTTATTGCGGGAGCTGGCTGCTGGGTCCTGGGCAGGGGGCGCTTTCCCTCTGCGGTGGACTGCGCTTCTGCCAACAGCTGTTCGGCCAGTTCGCGCCGTGACTGCCGCAGCGCACCCCTGGAAAGCCCTGCCGCGACCATCATGTGCTCGGCCGCCTTGAGCAAACGCAAGCGCGCCTGTTCCCAGTCGCCTTCAGCGCGGGATTTCAGGCTGCGCCGGAATTCTAGCTGGGCGCTTTCCACGCGCTCCCCGGCGCTATCGATTTTTTTATCGTTTAAACCTGTTCCCCCGTGCACGAGGCTACTCCGTCTTTTTCACGTTCTCAGGATTCAGTTCTTTGCGGATCTTGTCCAGTCCCGCTTCGATCTCCTTGTCGAACTGGGCGCTTTCCTGGGTGACGATCTCCTCCCCCAGGCTGTCGCGCAGTTTTTCCAGCGATTCCTCGTCGCTGGGCATGCCCTGGGCCAGGGTGCTGTCCATCATCTCCATCATGATGTTGATGCGCTCGTCCATGGACTCAGCTGACGCCAGCGAGTGTTCCATCTGCCGCTGCAGCTCCGCCGTCTGCTGGGGTTCTGTCAGCATGGTCATCGACTCGCTCATCACCTTGACGGTGTGGATCAGGTCCACCGAGGCTTTCACCTGGTCGCGCCTGGCTTCCATGATCTCCATCGTCAGCAGGTACTTGTTCCAGCGCGTGATGTCGCCCTCCGTCCACAGCAGCTGCCTGCCAACCTGGCGGAAGCGCCCCTCATCCCCCATGGCGAGGGATTTCTTGGCCAGCAGGCGCAGCTTGGGGATCATGTTGCGCTGCTTGGAGATGTGCGCCTGGATGCGCGCCTTGCCCTGGCGCACCTGCACGTCGCGCTCTGCTTCCACAGCGCGCTGTTTTTCGTCCTTGCTTCTGAAGAGCCACTTGATGCCCTTGGCGACTGATTTCGGATCCGGTAACATGGTGTATTTCCTCCTGCTCAGTTTTGTGTCTGTTCCGCCCAGGCGGCGTAGCGCAGCAGGTAATCCTGCCTCACCGCCGGTTTCACTTCCTTGAAAGCCAAGTCAAAATCCTCGCGGCTGAGCGCGTCGATCTTCTTGGTGTAATCACGCACCGCCTCACGCCCGAGCTCCACCACCGACTCCCAGTCCGGGTTGCTGCGGCGGCCCATCTGGGCGATGGCGCTGCCGCACAGTTGGTGGATGTCCCGCCCGGAATAGCCCTTGGTGCGCTCGACCAGCTCGTCGATCGGCAGCTGGGTGGCGTACCCGCCTTTGATCAATTCGATGTTGAAAATGGCAGTGCGGGCCAGGTCGTCTGGCAGCGGGATGTACACGCGGTTGGGGAAGCGGCTGAGGATGCCCTGGTCGAGCATCCACGGCACGTTGGTGGCGCCGATGGTCAGGACGAAGCGCTCCTCGCCCTTGCCGGTCAGCCCGTCCAGCTCGGAGAGCAGGGTGGTGATGATCTGCAGGTTGGCAGAATGCGTCTCCCCGCCGCGGCTCATTGAAAGCGACTCGAGCTCGTCCAGGAATACCACCGAGGGATTACGCTCGCGGGCAATCTTGAAAAGGGTGGAGACCAGGCGCGTGCTTTCGCCGAACCACTTGGAGAGCATGCTGCTGGTGACCACGTTGAAAAAGGTGGCGTCCAGGCTCCCGGCGGTGGCGGCTGCCAGCAGCGTCTTGCCGGTGCCGGGTGGCCCGTACAGCAGGATGCCGTGCGTGGAGGAGAGCTTGATGTGGGCCGGGTTTTTGGCCAGCGCCTGGAAATAGGCGTTCTTGATGGCGCTTTTGGTGTCTTCCAGTCCGCCCACGTCATCCCACTTGACCCTGGTCTGGGTGATCAGCTGAACGATCTGCGCCTCGTACTCGCTATCCTGCTCGGCCTGCTCGTCCGCGTGGGACTCAAGCTTGCCGCTGGCGGGGGCATTTTTCTTTGGCAGGGTGGCGCCTTCGGGCAGCTTGAGAATGGAGCGCCCGGCCTTTGCCAGGGCGTCCGCCTTCTGCATGCGCTTCTGCTTGATCCCGGCGTCCAGCGCGTAACCGGCGTAGGTGCGCATGAATTCCGCCGCCTGCAGGTACAGGTTACCCGCCTGCTTGGAATGGCCTTTGCGCTCTTCCTCCACCGCCTGTTTGTAGGCGCGCAGGTACTGCGCGTAGATCGATGCGCTCAGATCGACAGGCATGGCCTAGTATCCGCTGTCTTCGGGATTTTCTTTTGCCTTGCGCTTTTCCTCGATCTTCTGGTTCATTTCGTTGAACTTCTGATCCAGCACTTCGGGATTGTCCTGGGCTTCACGCGCCGCCTCGAACGCCTTCATGATGTCCTTGACATCCTGGTCCTCGGCCGTGCCGCGCCCGGATACCGGGTTCTCAACCACTTTCAGCATCTCGTCGAACTTGGCGGTGTTGAAGTCGCCATCGATGGTGGCGTTGTCGATGTAGATGACCAGGTCCTGCAGGTCCATGTTCTGCAGCATGGCGCCGATGCCCGATTCCTTCTGGATGCGCGCCATTTCCTTCACGCGCACCAGCCCGTTGATCAGGCGCATCTGCTGCGAGAGCGTATCCAGCAGGCGGTCCATGTTGTTGGCCTGGCTGTCCACTTCCTTGATCTTGCGCGCGATGACCTTGGATTCACGCGAACCGGCTGCCTTGACACCCTCGTCGAACAGGCGGCGCTTCTGCGCCTCCAGGTCCTTGACCTCGCTCAGCGTCTTGCGCTCTTCCAGCTCCAGGCGCACCTTCTCGCGCTTGAGGTCATCCAGCTTGAGGTCATCCAGGCTGGCGGGTTTGCTGCCTTCGGCCTTCTCCGGTTCCTTGAGCAGCTCGCGCAGTATCGACTTGCCATAATCCCATAAACTCTTCTTTAGCGACATACAACTCCTCCTTATTGAAGATGACTTGCGTTTTTTTACAGCGCCTGTTTTTTAACAAGCGTAACTCCCAAACCTTCCATCTCGGTGATCACGTACTTGCCCTGGTCTGCCATGCTGCGCAGCGCCTGCTGGATCTTTTCGGCGGGGTAGGGCAGCACCCGCACCAGGCTTTCCAGCGTGACCGCGTCCGAGAACCCCAGCTCGCGCTCGATCTCGCGGCTGATCTCATCCAGCTCTTCACCGGCAAGCAGCGGGCGGAACAGCTCGGCGTAGCGGCTGGCGCGGTCGTCCCCTTTGTTATAGACCAGCTCGTTGCTGTCCAGGTCGAACAGGTACAAAAGCGCCAGGCGGTGGTGGTAGGTGATGGACTGGCCCCCGCTGACCCAGGCGCGCGCGCTCTTGGCCCAGCCGGTGGTGGCAGCCAGCAGCACCAGCCTGAAGTCGCCCCCGCGCGTGGGCTCGTCGATGGTCTTCTGCAGCCACAGGTTCAGGTCATCAGCGTTCAGCCCCTGCGTGTCGAAGCCGTCGCGGGCCATCTCCTGCAGCCGTGAGACCGCCTGGACATGGATCTGCAGGCTGGACTGCCTGCGACCGCGCCCGCTTTTGAGGTGATAGGTGTGCCAGGCGTTCAACGGCATCTGGGCGGTCATCTCCGCGTCCAGCACCACCCGCCCGAGGATGTTCATCAGGTCGGCCCGTTCGTCCCCGCTCTGCAGGGCTGCTGACCAGTCGCTCACCGTGAGCACTTCGCCTGTCTCGGGGTGGATCAGCGTGCTGATCTCCGCCAGGCGCTGGTGGATGCGGTTGAGGTAGCCGGTCTCGCGCAACCGCGCCGTGCTGGCTTTGACCAGCACCGGGTAGAGACCCTGCTGGCGCTTGACAAGCGCCTGTTTCCAGCGCTGCTCGCGCGAAGGGGAATGCTGGTTGCAGAAGTGAATGTCCAGCTCCCAGCACTGACGGCAGATGACCTTGCTGCAGCCTTCGCTTTCGCACAGCCCCGCCACCTGGCTGTCGTCGGACAAAAGGCGGAAGCAGAATCCGCACTTGAGCGGCGGCAGCGGGGCAGGCTGGTTCGTCTCTTTGGGGGAGGGCACCACCTGTCCCTGTTCGATCAAGCCGTCCAGGGCTTTGCGCTGGATCAGGTACAGCCCGCCCACCTTGGAGGCAGGCAGCTCCCCGTTGAGGATGCGGTGGTACACCCAGCGCTGTGTCACCCCCAGGATACGCGCGGCTTCCGCGATCTTGACGTACTCCGAAGCTGCAAAATTGACCATGCAAATCCTTTACATCTTGAGGATACTGGATTTTGGGGAATAATTCAATAGGTAAACTTTGTCTTTCTATACCCTTTTATACATTTATTTGTCTTTTTATGTCAATCAATAAGAAGTGCCCGGTGCCAGGCATGCTTCACGGGGCGCCGGGCTTTTTGATATTTGCCCGCTGTGATGCGCGGACAGGGCGCACTGG
>CAZCHK010000087.1:0-6141 GCA_964498605.1 uncultured Anaerolineaceae bacterium
CTTTTTCCGGGTAGGCCTGGTGCAGGAAGCTGTCATCCACCTGCTTGCGCTCGCTGATCGCCTGCAGCAGCTCAACCTGCAGCGGGCGCAGCTGGCCGAAGATCGCCTTGACATCCGCGGTCTTCATCCCGCGCTCAAAGTCATCCAGCAGCGGGTCGTACACGTGCGTGAAGGGCTTGAAGAACTCAGCGTACTGGCGGCGGAGTTCGACAAGGTGTTTCAATTCAGGCTCGAACAGTTTGAAATCGTTCTTGGCTTTGGCTTCCTGCCACACACTCTGCCCGGTGATGGTGGCTTTGGCGAATTCCCCCACCCAATCTGAGCTGACCCGCGTGCGCTTGTCGTACTCCCGGCGCAGCACTTTGATCAGCTTGACATCATCCGACTCTGCATCCACGCCAGTCAGTTCTTTTTCGGCTTTTTCGATCAACGTTCCCAATTCATCGCTTGTGTATCTCTGGTGCGCAAGCTGCTGGATGGTCGCCAGAACATCCCCACGGCCTTCCGCGCCTTCCCGCGGCATGTACACCTGCTGATCCCACCCCAGGAGTGCTTCCGCGGCGAAGAGATCAGCGATAACGGCATAGTACTTCTTGATCTTTTCGATGGTGTTACTCATGCGTTCCTTTCTTTTTCAGGCAACTTTCCAGCGCAGCGACTCTCCGTTCAAAGCAGCGATCACTTCCGTGGAAATATCTACGGCAGCGCGCACCTGCGCCTCATTCGTCTCAGCGCCGATGTGCGGCGTGCAGACCACTTTGGGATGGCTGGCAAGGTCGATCTTCCCGGGCGGTTCCGCCGTGAACACATCCAGGGCAGCCCCGGCCACCTTGCCGGAATTGATCGCTTCCAGTAAAGCGCCTTCGTCGATGACCCCTCCCCGGGCAGCGCAAATGATGCGCACGCCATCCTTCATTTTATTGAACGCTTCAGCGTCGAGCATGCCTTTGGACTGGTCCGTCAACGGCAGGTGCATCGTGATCATGTCCGCCCGGGACAGCAGATCGTCCATGGCGACCGGCTCTCCCCCGCGCCTGGAGATCTCCTCCGCGCTCAGGAGCGGATCGCAGGCGATGATCTTCATGCCGAAGGCTTTGGCCCGTTCCGCCGTGGCCGCGCCGATGCGCCCGAAGCCGATCACGCCAAGGGTCTTATTATTGAGCTCGCTGCCGCGCAGTTCCTTTTTGAGCCAGTTGCCCTGCTTCAGGCCGGCGTCTGCGCGAGGAATGTCACGGATAAGAGCCAGCATCAACCCGAGTGTCAGTTCAGCCACGGCGATGGTGGTCGCCATTGGCGAATTGACCACCGTGATGCCGCGTTCCCTGGCTGAGGCCAGATTGATGTTGTCCACACCCACTCCGGCGCGGCCCGCGACCTTCAGCTTCGCCGCCGCGGCAAGCACCTCGGGGGTGAGTTTGGTCCGCCCCCGCACAATCACCGCGTCATATTCACCGATCACCTTTAAAAGTTCTTCCGGCGTGATGTCCTTCAGGTTGTCCACTTTGGCGTGTTTCGACAGTATCTCCTGTCCTTCCTTCGCCAGACCATCGGTGAGTAAGATTCTCCAATCAGACATGATGAGCTCCTTTAGATGTGATAGACAGGGAAAACGAAGATATTTCCCTCTGCCATGATTGTACCTTAACTTGGCCGCCCGGTTCTGCGATTGGCGTACAATTGCCAGCATGAAGTACACACTCGACTCCCGCCTGGGAAAAGAAGTCTACCTGAGGCGCTGCTCGCTCTCAGAGTGCCAGGCGGCATGCTGTCGCTACGGAACATGGGTGGAGCAGGATCTGGCAGCGATGATCCTTGCCAACGCACCGGTCATCGCACAGCACATGAGACCTGTTTGTCAAACCAGAGACTGGTTTTGTGGCGAAGTTGAACCGGATGAGCATGTTCTCACCGGCCGTGTCGTTCACACGCTCGTGACGGATCTCACCTTGAAAGACCACAGCGAGGCGTGCGTTTTCCTCAGGGAAGACTTCAAGTGTTCCCTGCAGGTGGCAGCGGAAAGAAACGCCATGCATCCCTGGGCGTGGAAGCCGTTCTACTGCATCCTCCACCCTCTGGAGATCTCCGAGGATGGAACCATCACCATACCCGATATCCATGCAGTGTTGGCTGAAAAAGCGTCCTGCCTGCGCAGATCGTCGCGTAAAACTCGCCTGATGGATACGCTGCTGCCGGAGCTGGAGTACCTGCTCGGGAAAAAAGAAATCGACAAAATAAGAAAAAGCGCCTGAAGCATCTCAGGCGCACAGTTTCTAGCGGCGTTCGTGAAATTTCTTCTTGTTCAAGGCCAGGCGCCATTTGCGCGCCAGGCTGTTGAATTCAAACATTTCCCTGCCAGCGGCGAATTCATCCTGTTCCGGGCTGGCTGTCCGTTTGGCCAGTTTTTCCCGGATCGCCTCGACCAGTTCCTCGCTCAGTCCAGTTTCCTGGATGGCTTTGGTCCATTGTTTTTTAGCCGTTTCTGCAACATTCGTTTTCTCGATAAAGCGCAGCACGAGCTTTTCTTCGGGTGAAATGTGATATGCCATGATTCCTCTTTCCTTGTACTCTCCTATTTTACGATATTTCTCCAGTATTTGAGAATTCCGCTTCGAAGAGATCACTCATGGCGCAGTGCCTCCACCGGTTCCAATTTCGCGGCCCGGTTGGCGGGGTAGATGCCAAAGAAAAGCCCCACCGCCGTGGAGAAGATCGTCGCCAGGAGGATGGCATTCAGGCTGATTGCCGGTGTGAAGGGTGTGCCGCTGGCGGCCGCGATGCGGCCCACGATGAAGGCGATCAGCCAGCCGAACCCGATCCCCAGGACGCCACCAAACAGGCTGAGCAGCGAAGATTCGGTCAGGAACTGGATCAGGATATCCCGCTTGCGCGCGCCGATCGCCTTGCGCAGGCCGATCTCGCGGGTACGCTCCGTCACGGAAACAAGCATGATGTTCATGATGCCGATCCCTCCCACCAGCAGGGAGATGCCGGCGATACCACCCAGGAAGACCGTCAGGACGCCGGTAATGGTCTGCGCCGTGGCGACAAAATCCTGTTGCGAGAAGATGGTGAAGTCGTCCAGACCGATCTTGGTGCGGTGGCGCGTGCGCAATATCTGGGCCGCCTCGTCACTGGCCAGCTGCACGCTGTCCGCGTCAACAGCCTGGACCAGGATCATGCTGACACGGTCGCGCTGCTGATTGGTCAGGCGCGTCAGCGCTGTCGACAGCGGCACGATCACCAGGTTGTCCTGGCTTCCGAAGGACGATCCTCCCTTGGCCTCCAGCACACCGATGACGCGGAAGGGCTGCCCCTCGATGCGAATGGTCTCGCCCACCACGCCATCCGTGCGGTCAAACAGGGTCTTGGCGGTATCCGGGCCCAGCACGGCCACGGAAGCACGCCCCAGCTGCTGCTCGTCGGTGATGAATTCACCCTCCGCCATGACGTAATTGCGGACGAAGAAGTAGGCGGGTGTAGCGCCCGTGACAGAAACGGACGTGGTGACCCCCTGCGTTTTGATGGTCAGGTTGCGCGAAATGACCGGCGCGACCAGTTCGATAGAGGGCGCCTGGAACGGGTCCATCAACGCCTGGGCATCCGCCAGAGTGAGCGGCTGCGCGTTGCGCACCGTCTCCTCGAAATTCCCGGATGTGATGAAAAGCAGGTTCGAGCCCAGTCCGCTGATCGACCCGGTGATGGTATCCTGCGCGCCGGCACCAACCGCCAGCATGGCTATCACCGCCGCCACCCCGATGACGATGCCCAGGATGGTCAGCCCTGCGCGCACCTTGTTCGCGTTGAGGCTGTCAAGAGCCTCCAGAATGGCCTGCCACAGGTTCATTTTTCCTCCACGATCAGTCCGTCGCTCAGGCGGATGATCCTCTTGCTGTGCGAGGCGATGTTGGGATCATGCGTGACGATGACGACGGTTGTTTTGGATTTTTTGTTGAGGTCCAGGAGCAGGTCCATGATCTCCTTGCCAGACTTGGAGTCAAGATTGCCCGTCGGTTCGTCTGCCAGAAGAATGGCCGGGCGATTGACCAGAGCGCGGGCGATGGCGACGCGCTGCTGCTGACCGCCGGAGAGTTCCACGGGTTTATGCAGCATGCGGTCGCTGAGCCCGACCGCGGCGAGGGCCTCTTTGGCGCGCGCGACACGCTCAGCGCGCTCCACGCCAGCGTAGCGCAACGGCAGCTCCACGTTCCCCAGCGCGTTGGTGCGGTTGAGCAAATTGAAGCTCTGGAAAACGAAGCCGACCTTGCGGTTGCGGATGCTGGCCAGCTGGTCGTCGGAAAGCGACTCCACGTTCTCGCCGTCCAGCACGTACTGGCCGGAGGTGGGTCGATCAAGGCAGCCGATGATGTTCATCAAGGTCGATTTGCCCGAACCGGAGGCGCCCATGATGGCGACAATCTCCCCGGCATGGATATCAAAGCTGACACCCGCCAGGGCGTGCACCTCCACCTCGCCCATCTTGTAGGTCTTTTTTAAGGACCTGGTCTCGATCACGGATCTGGTCATGATCACCTCATCATGCCAAAGGGCCCCTGAGCCTGAAAATCCAAAGGAGGGTTCAGAACGAGCGTGTCACCTGTCTTGATATCGCCAGCGATGATCTCCGATTGCGTATCCGATGAAGCGCCCATGGTGATCTCAACCTGCTTCAGTTCTCCGTTCACGAGAAGGTAGACATACGTTTGACCGTCCTTGACTTTTATGGCGCGGTTGGGAACGATGAGCACATCTTCCAACCTGTTGACCACGATGTTCACCGCCGCGGTCATACCCGGGAGCACCTGCTCGTCGAAGTCGATGATCTCGATCACGACCTTGAAATTCACGTTCCCCGCCAGCGTCTCACCCGCGCCGGCCACCTGGATGACTTTGCCCTGGTAT
Source organism: uncultured Anaerolineaceae bacterium (assembly GCA_964498605.1). GTDB lineage: Bacteria > Chloroflexota > Anaerolineae > Anaerolineales > Anaerolineaceae > JBGQAS01. The sequence goes on from CAZCHK010000087.1 coordinate 4,900, forward strand.
TCCCTGCCCTGCACGGCATCCAGCGTGACGACAACATCCTGGTCGATTCTGATCGAAGCAATGTCAATTTCAGAAACCTGCACATCCACCAGGAGCCTGGAAAGGTCGTCGATACGGAATGCGCGCGCGTTCACGACTGCCTGGTCCCCCGGCATCACGGCCACATCCGTCAGCGTGCCGTCAAAGGGAGCCTTGATGCTGGCCATCCCGATGGTCGCCAGAAACGCATCCACGCGTGCCTGGGCAGATGAGATGTCTTCCTGGGTGGGTCCGTCCTTGACGCGGTTCCACTCGCGCAGCGCATCCGCGTAATTGGCCTGCGCGGTTGCCAGGCGAGCCGCGTTCACGGCGGCAGCCGTGTTGTTCCAGCGGCCCTGCTCCAGCCAGAAGAGGTCGGCTGATTCCTTCTGGTAGTCCAGCCTGGCCTGATCCAGTTCATCCTGCGCCTGCAGGAAATCCGGATCCTGCGGATCCTTGCCGGAAAGCGCGTCAAAAGCTGCCTGCGCTTCCGCCAGGCCGCTTTCCGCCTCTGCCAGGTCCTCCCTGGCGTTATCCAGGTCCTCCTGGGATGCCCTGGTCCATTCCGCGTCTGTCACCAGACCCCGCGCCCACTCGAGCTCTTTCTGGGCAGCCGCGAGTGCCGCCTGGGCCTGGGCTGCCATGGAGGACGAGGAAGTGATCTTTTCCAGGTTGCGCTGGGCAGCCACCAGGTCCGCCTGGGCGAGAATGATGGACTGCGGCAGGGAATCCGCCCGCAGCGATGCCAGGGTGCTACCAGCCGCGACAGCCTCACCGCTGCTGAAATTCACCTCTCCCACCCGCCCGCTGGTCTGCCAGTACAGGTTGGCGGTCTGGTTGGCGTGCACGGTGCCCGTTGCGCCGACGACCGCCAGGAGCTCTCCCCGCTGCACCGCTGCGGTTTGGTAAGCCGTATCGGTGCTGGCTGGTTTTCGCAGGATCAACCAGGCCGCGATGACTACCGCGGCAATGCCCAGGATGATCCAAAGGATCTTTTTGATTTTCTTTGTTTGCGTCATGTTAACCTCTTTTTTTTATAAAGGATCAGCTGCTCCGTTCACGATCATGGACCGGAACAGCTTTCCAAGCAGCCGGATGAGCTGTTCCTTTTCAGCATCCCGCAATCCGCTGCCCAGCTTGTTTAATTGCTCCAGGCGCTTCGGTGTGATGCGCATGGTGATCTCCCTGCCCGGTGACGTCCTGTTCGCTTCCGGTCGCGACAAA
>CAZCHK010000088.1:0-6100 GCA_964498605.1 uncultured Anaerolineaceae bacterium
AAAAGCTTGAAAAAATGCATTTAATGTATTAACATACGTATACAAGGAGATGACATGCTCTTTGACGTGAACCTGTTCAGTGAGCACCCACCGGTTTGTTACCAGATCTATCTCAAAGGCAAGATGAGCAAGGTCTGGGACCCCTGGTTTCCGGGTTTTGAGGTCAAGCACATGAAGAACGAGACCGTCATCACGGGTCCGGTGAAGAATACGAACGGACTGGAAGAACTGATCCGCATGATCCGCAACCTTGGGCTGCGCCCGGTATCCATTACCATCGCGTACTCAGAAAAGGTGGCCTTTCCCATCCTTCCTCCCCCCATGTTGTAGGCGGGTGCCGAATAATTTACCGGGCAGATCCTGCCCGGTTTACTTTTTTTTACTGGCAGATTCTCCAGCTAGCCATCCGCTGGCAAAGGCGAAGTGCAGGTTGTACCCGCCGCAGGGACCCAGCACATCCAGTGTTTCACCTGCCAAGTACAAACCCTCGTGGATGAGTGATTGATAGGTTGACGGATCGACCTCGCTCAAGGGCACACCGCCCGTTTTCATCTGGCAGAATTCAAATCCGCGTACGCCTTTCACGCTGAAGGTCATGCGGCTGGCGGCTTGCAGCAAGCGCTGTCTTTGTGCTCGTGACATTTCCCCGGCTAAAGCTTTCTCGCCAAGGTCGCTGGAGTACATGATGACCCGGATCGGCTTGGGCGGCAGGAAAGCACCCAGCAGCGTCTGACATGTCTTATCCCGGTTTTCTTTGCTTACTAACAGGTCAGTCAAATCATCACCGCGCCCGTTGAGGAGGTCAATTTCCAACCTCAGCGGAACGTCGCCTGCGCGTGCGACATGATGGCTGAGATTCATCACGGCCGGACCGTTCATTCCCCATTCGGTGAAGATCATGTTCCCGCGCGTTTCAGCCAGAAGGCTGGTTTCGTGCCAAAGCCTGGCGATGACATCCAGACGCGTGCCCCGCAGGGAATGGTACGAGCGCATATCCGCAAGGACAGGCGCGAGTGCCGGAAGTAGCGGGAGGACCGCGTGCCCCAGTCGTTTGAGCACCGGAAACATCTCCCCTCTCGCACCAAGCGCGGGCTGCGCCATGCCGCCCGCGCACACGATTACCTGGTCGACGGAGAGAACAGTACCGCTGTCAGGGGTCAGGTGAAAACCATGAGGGTGTGCGGTGAGGTCTTTGATCCGGGTGTTCAATAGAACATCCACGTGAGCGTGTTTCAACGCCTCCTGAAGCAAGCTGACCACGCTTTGAGCTGACTCCGAGAGCGGATAGCACCAGCCGTCCGCTGTGCTGTAGGTGAGCACCCCGTAATTTTCCAGGTGCGCACGCAATTGATCGGGGGGCAATTTTTCGAAAAGCAAGTTCAGCAGGGAAGAGTCACTGCATGTGTACACAGATGGCGCAGCGTTTAAATTGGTGATGTTGCACCGCCCCGAGCCTGTAACGAGGAGTTTTTTGCCCACCAGCGTGTTGGACTCGAACAACCTGACCGCGTGGCCGGACCGCGCGGCTTGCAGTGCGGCCGCGATTCCCGCGGGTCCCGCGCCGATGACGGCAATGGTTTGTTTTTTGCTCTGCATCATTGAAGTTAGAGCATTATATCCCACGAAGGTTGCGATCAATTTTTAACGAAAAATTTATTTTTTGTTGATATTTTTCCAACACCTGCCGGGTAAGATGTGATCAAGAAAAAATTATTTTGAATCATAGGATTCAAAGGAGGAAAAAATGATCTACAAAGTACTTTTACCCAATGGCCGCGAAGGTGGCCGCGAGATTGCTCCCCGCGAGGATCGCCAGATCGCCCGCATCCACAATCAGCTGGACCGGCTGTTCGATGATTTCTTCACCGATCCATTCGGCGCGATGAGCGTCCGGCGCGCTCCCTCCGCGTTCATTCCGCGCGTGGATGTGAGCGAAACCGAGAAGGAGATCAGGATCGCCGCGGAGATCCCCGGCATGGAGGAGAAGGACATCAATGTCAATTTGCAGAACGACGTTCTGACCATCTCCGGCGAGAAATCGAACGAGGTGGATGAAAAAAGCACATTGTTCCATCGTATGGAACGCAGTTATGGCTCCTTCCGCCGCGATATCCAGCTTCCCGCGGACATCAATCCCGAGAAGATCTCGGCCGTGTTCAGCAAGGGCGTGCTGACCATCACCATGCCCAAACCAGAGGAGACCCTCAGCAAGAACCGCAAGATCGAGATCAAAAAAGGCTGATCCCACCAAGCGTAAAAAAACAGAGCGGACCATCCGGATGAACCGCTCTGTTTTCTATTATCATTGGTCAATTAACTGGCGCTGCACTCTACCGCCCGGGAAAGTGCCTTCGAAAGCTGGCATGCCTGCTGCGGCGTGATGTAGAGATTGATCTCTTTCGCCCTGAAAAGACGCTCCTCGTCAGCACAATCCTCTAGGATGTGAACGCAGATGTTATCTTTGAACTCCTCATCGTTCTGCTCGTAGTAGATCTCAACCTGCAGACTGTCATCAAGAAGGTGGATTTTCATTTTCTCGTCTCCCGGTGAGGCGTTAAGTTTCATCGATCAAGCACTGGCGATCGCCAGGATTTCTCCGAAGTACATGCGGTGGTAGTCTTTGATCGGGTATTTGTTCTCGATCCAGTTGAACAAAAAGTGAGACGGGTCCAGGTCCTGCCAGTAGGTTTTCCGGCATTCGATGGCCAGCTCCGCCTCTTCGTACACCGGCGCGGCGACTTCGACCCCCGACATGGGTGTCAGCCCGGAAGACTCGATCTTGTTCCCGTCTCGACCTGATTTGGTGCCGAGGAGATTCAACGCCGAGCGGTACTGCGCGGGGAATGCGCATAACGTGAACGTATCGTACTGCTCCATGAATTCCATGGTGTAGCGGGTGGGGCGAACAACCGCGATGGCGAGCGGCCGATCCCAGATGTATCCCAGCGCGCCCCATGAAATGGTCATGCAGTTAAAATGCTTGGTCTTGAAGTCGCCGCTGCTCAATAGCAGCCACTGCTTGTCGTAGAGGTGGAAAGGAAGGCTGGAAAATTCGTGGAACGGAATGGATTTTCGATTCATAATGATCTCCTGTATATGTATTTTAATGATTTTTCATGGTTAATCAAACCTCTGAAACAGGATCAGGTCACAACCGGATTGACCTGTTTGTTGCTCGGTGTTCCAAGCCCAAAGCAGTAAGAAACCCCGTGTTTTATGGAAGACGCCCTGTCCGTGCAAGGTGCGTTCCTTTTTGTGCACAGACGGCTGGTTTTATGATGGGGGAGGGAGCCCGCAAAACACACATTTCAGAATGAAACCCATCCTTTATAATACGCATCAGAGGAGATCATCATGAAACAAAACAGAATACCACTCATCATTTTTGTCGCAATCTTTGCCATTCTTCTGAACGCCTGTTCACTGTTGCCGAAATTCCTGACTGGCGAAAAAGCACAGCAGCTGACGCCCACCGCTTCCGGTCCGGGCGCTTCCAGCGCGTCCGGGGCTCCCGTGGAAATAAGCAGCCTGTATGCGCACACCGACAGCTTTGGCTACTTCCACGTGGTAGGCGAGATCACCAATGTCTCTTCCTCTGTCATTTCCAATGTTGAGCTTGCCATATTGTTGAAGGACGCCAGCGGCGTGACCTTGCTGAAGGATTACGACGGAAACACAGTCGATTCGATCGAGTTCTTCCCGTTCGTGTACACGCTTGACCCTGGTGATTCGTCGCCCTTTGATTATTCGTATTACGAGGAAGGGACTCCGAGCTCGTACGAGGTCTTTTACGTTTCTTCTGATACCACCGCCGCGACCAAAGGCAGCGTGGAGATCCGCAACACGCACTTTGTCGATGACGGTTCCGATACCATCTATTACTTTGGCGAGCTGGTTAACACCGGATCGACCCCGGTGGAGATCTCCGGTTTTTCTGTTGGATTGAAGGATGCCAGTGGGATGGTGAAAGCTGCCTCATCTTCCATGAACCTGGTGCAGTACCTGGCACCGGCTGGCGACGAGGACGGCCTGGACTCCGGGCCTTTTGGCGTGACCATCAACGCGGTGCCGGAAGACGGTTTGACCCCCCAGGTCTACTTTTACCCCCGCCAGGCGGATTTCCGCCAGAAACCCATGCTGGAGCTGACCTTTTCCAATTCATACAACGATTATTATGATCGCGTTCACGTGGTGGGGGTGGTCAAGAACAGTGACACGCGGCAGCTTGGTTTTCCTGTCCAGGTGGCCCTGCGCGATGAAAATGGCGTGATCCTGGACACTTACTACGTGAACATGCCCGTCAGCCTCGATCCCGGCGAATCACTGCCCTTCGATGTCAGTTACTGGTACCAGATCAACTCGAACGCGGACGATCAGGCGGTCATGTCCAACCTTTATATGCAGATCGATCCGTACTGGACATGGGAGACCACCTATGAATACAAGATCCTGAGCGCCAGCGCTGTGAACCTGGAGGACACCGGGGATGGCACGCTTCACATTACCGGCACGACGCGCAATGATTCAGGCGTGGATTTGTACAGCATTACCGTGATGATCTGGTTTACGGATGCGGATGATTACATTGTTGGCACCGCTTACACGTCGCTGTTCCCCGGTGGAGACGGGTTTGCCTTAAACGAAGAGGCCGAGATCGATTTCTATGCCAATCTTGATCCTGGAGCCGATTACACAGCGTACGATTACACCCTGCAGGTCATTGGACAGGTGAAATAGCCGCCATCAGCTGATCAGAAAAAGGCGCATCTCATGAATGGATGCGCCTTTTTTATACCTCGAGTCGATCACCGCACGCCAGGTACTCCAGTTTTTCTCCCATCACCTCTTTGAGGATGCGGAAGGCACGCTTTCCCGTGCAGTGGCCTGTGTACACCATACCAAGCGGGTAGCGCAGCAGCGCTCTTCCCAGCTCCTCGACCTCTTTACGCGTGCCAGCCATGGTGTCGATGATACCGGGTTCGATCAGGTGAAAACCGCCAATAAGTGTGTCAATCGGTCTGCCAGGAAAGCGATCCAGTACCGCATCCAGGACATTGAGGATTCCGTGATGCGAGCACCCGGTGAAAACATGCAGTTTGCGTCCCTCTGCAATCACCAGAACCAGCTCGTGAGAAAAATCGTCCCGTACGGCAGGCCGCTGTTGTTCGTCATACAGGTTGCGGTTGCCCTTTGGCGTGGGATGACGCGTGGAAATGTTCGTGAGGATAAAAACGCCTGCAGCAATCTCGGTGAATGTATCGATGTACCTGGATCTATCCGGATGGCACGCGAAGGTCGACTTGTCAAGACCCACCCGCCTTGTGAAGATTTTCAATACACGCAGGGTGAGATCGGCAGTGCCGCCCCCGCACAGATAGACTCCCGCGCTGGAATTGACGGACATGAAGACATCCAGCCCCCCGCCGTGATCGTAGTGGTGATGGGACAGCACTGCCAGGTTGACGCTGGAGATATTCACCCCGAGGCGTTCTGCATTGGCAAGAAATGCGTCCTTCACACCGGTATCAAACAGGATGCGCATATCATTGGCTTCGATATGGATCGAAAGTCCGGGTTCCGTGCGCAGATCCCTGTGAAGGGGTGACGCGCAGTTGTCCACCAGTGATATGACCCGCATGGTTCTTCCTTCCGTGATCACCAGGACCACTCCCGCTGTTGCGGATTGCATCCGCTGTACTATACTAGTATAGTAGCGTTTGCGAGTTCCAGCGCTTTGGTGCCGGGTTTGAACTCGCGGCGATCCCTTATGGAGGCTTTTATGGCAGAAAAGAAGAACGTGATCACGGCCGAGGATCTGTACCGGCTCGAATTAATCGACGAAGTGCGTCTGACCCCTGATGGCGGGAAGGTTTTTTTTACAAAAAAACGTGTGGATCGCAAAACGGAAAAGAAATACTCCAACCTGTGGAGCGTGCCCACCGATGGTCTGTCTGCCAGAGCCTTCACTCAGGGCGATCAATCCGATTTCATGCCGCGCATTTCGCCTTTAGGGACGGAGATCGCTTTCCTTTCCAACCGGGGGGACAAGGAGAAACAGCCCCAGATTTATCTCATTCCCATTGACGGCGGGGAAGCCCGT
>CAZCHK010000089.1:0-6073 GCA_964498605.1 uncultured Anaerolineaceae bacterium
ATTAAAAAGGGAGAACAGCAGGGTTGCGGCAAGTACTCCCATCAGGGTCTTGGAACGAAATATTCGCTTCATGGTTCTCTCCAGCGGTTAAATATTTATTTATGTTCTATCAAGGATTCATGATGATTATATATCCGGGGCTCTTTTTTGTGACCTCAGGTTCGGATTCCAGATACGTGTCAAAACAAACTATTGGAGATAGAGGCCACCAATCTGCTGTTCAGAGCTTCCAATCCCCCCCAACATATTAGTGATCCACCGGGGGCTCGAACCCCGAACCAACTGATTAAGAGTCAGCTGCTCTACCATTGAGCTAGTGGACCGTCAGGCGCGTGATATTATACCCGAAAATCCGTGTTCCTTAATTTTAATGCAATTTGGTTGCTTGACAGGGGAAGATGATGAGTACTAAAATAATTAAGCCTTGACTTTTAAGTTTTTTTGTTTCATAACTAGCCTAGGTATTGTAAATTTCAATTTCCGAAAACCTCTTTTATTTTTGATTTGTTATTGCAGGGAGGCGATATGAATAAAAAATATTTTAAACTTCATTTGGTACTATTGATTTTTATAGTGGTTTCCACTGCTTGTGTACTTCCAAATTTATTTGCGCAGGCACCAGAAGAGATCCATGAGAGGGGACTATGGGAGTATGAGCCAGTATTTTCAGTACCCATCTCAGTTGAAGTAGATCAGGAAAAAGCCAGATTGGGAAGTCTAATTGAGTATGGCGTCATGGTTGACATCATGGAAGGTGCCTATGAACTCCCGGTTAATGTGACACTGACCACGCCAGCCAGTGTCCCTGAGATCTATACAGACGAGTTCATGCCCTTTGGAGCACCAATTGAATTGAGCGCAGGTGCTGCGGAAAGTCGATTGGATAATTTTGCAGTCATCTGTTACTCTACGGATATCAGCGTGTTTGAGCGGGAGTTTGAATATGGAGAAATATACGGTGCATATTACAACGGAGATGAATGGGATTATATAAAACCCGGCATGCTTTACCTGGAAAATGGCGAGGGAGTGGCTTGTTTTCATACTTACCATCTCAGTCTTTTTGGCTGGGGGGCTATTGATGCCGAAGAGAGGATGGAAATTTATACCCATAACGCGGCACTAGCAGGATATATTCAAGACCAGATTGATGAGAAGCTGGAAGATACTGCAAGCAATATAGTGAAACATATTCTGACAAAAAATTTGGGAATTGACGACGAATCACTCCAGGAAAAAGTTATGACCAGCATTCTCTTGGATGACTCATGGGGAGATATGGTGAGCAATATCAAGGAGGGCAATCCGGATGCGATTGAAGATATTGGATTGTTGGCAGGAAGAGCAATTGTTATGGTGGTACCGGACAGCACGATGAAAACCGCTTTGAACAAACTGACTGGTGACACCGGACTGTCAAGTGCCAAGGTTGCCATAGATGTGATACACGAGTTAAGTGAAGGAAATTACAGTGATGCTGCCAAGAAAATTGTTGAGGGAATTGCAGACCAGTTTGTGGTCACGACAATGGCAAAGATTGTTGTAGATGGGATGGAAGCCAGTATCGAGTATTGGAAGGATGAAGAGGTTGAAGCGGCATATCAGGCGTATAAGAATGGGGCAAGAGGATATTTTTATGGGTACAACGTCGATGCTGGAGATTTTGATGCTATCTGGTTGCAAATGAGGGGGCTGGCTCGTCAGCTCGAATTGGAGGCCGTCAACCAACAAAATGAAGCCAGAGAAGAAATAGGTTACCCGTTATTGACAGCAGAGGAAGAGGTTAAGATTCGAGAAGGTGTCAGGATAAATTTAAAGAAAGAATTCATGGATCGTCAAAAGGAGGAAAAAGAACTGATTCGAAGACAGGCAGAAATTAAGGAGCTGATCAAGCTGTATGATGAAAACAGCTTGTTGCTTTCGGGTGTAATGGGATATCGATCGGAATACGAAATCGAACAACGGCTGGATACGCTGCTTCATTTTAAAAACAAGATGATGCGCGACTTGGGAGCGACAGAATTGATGGATGGTGTACTACTCCATAACGGCAAACTGGGGATGGATGCAGTAGTCCGCGCGACGCTGATTTACATGGAGGATGGCATCGAAGGCTACAATGAATACATCTACGATACCTTTGAAGTAGAGTTGAGCGGGGATGGTGATGTTGAAGAAGAATCAGGAGAAATCGAAGCAGCGGAAAAGGATTCGGAGGAAACCGAAGTAACTGTACAGAAGGTAACGGCTGTTTATGAAGGTCCTTGGCATCCTTATTGGGAACATGAATGCCCGGATATTGAAGTCATTAAATTGGAAGCATGGAATCTTGGCCAAGCTGGAGGCAGTGAAACAGAATCTGTTACAGCAGTATGGACAATGCATAACACCGCACCGCCTTACACACCAGAAGGAGAAAGGTGCACGTGCGACGCAGAAGACAAAATTTCCGTAACAACATTTACAGGCGTATTTAGTGGTGGACCGAATGGAACGGGTGAACTCTATTTGAGCGGAATTGAAAAAGTCGCATACCGTTTTCGGTTCATTGATGGTTCTACAGTCGAACTAGTCAGTGATAATTATCCAGAAGCAATATATACTTTAATTGTAGAAAACCCCGAAGCGTTCCAAGGATTGCATTGACAAAAAAATAAGTTCTTCGGGATCAATTATCAATTCTTATTTTCCAGAACTAATACGAGAATTAGTTAATTCGTTATATTGCAACATGAGAGTTCGTGGTTTGTCTCAGGTAATTATAGAAGAGAAATCTCCCTGTTTATTGAAGCACGTGTTACCTATCAATTCCTGTATCGGAAAACCGTCTCAACGCCTTGTTTTCAACTTGCTTACAATCCCCAAAAAACGTTTTTTTAGAATTTGGCGTCAAGAAATTTGTGGAATGAAAGTAACTTGGATGAATTAAATATCAACGGACTTATTTAGTGATCACTCCGTGTCGTAACCTAAATATTGAAGTACTGTTACTCGCTGGATGAATTGTTACGATATTTCAACCATACATCAGGTAGCTGCGCTTATGCATGCCTGAAATGGGAAAGTATTATTAAACGCCCAATTATTATTGAGGTTGACGAATAAGCAATATGCGAAATACATAAGGGAGTCATGTATCAGAAACCATACTTGGGGAAGATCTAAATGTATTGTTGCCTTAGCTCAACTTGGATGAACGGATTTAATCTCTAGAAATTAGTACAAATTTAGAATTTTATGATTATGCAGATTGAAGCATATTGCAGATGTACAACAATAGCGTGATATAAATCAACCTTTTCGAAAAAATATTTAAGATACTTGTATTGTTATCTTCCCGAGGGTTGCTTTAAAAATCACTCCCCGCGCTGATAGTTGGGCGCTTCACGCGTGATGGTGATGTCGTGGGGGTGGCTTTCGATCAGCCCGGCGCCGCTGATGCGCACCAGGCGTGCTTTGGCGTGCAGGTCGTCCAGGTTTTCCGCCCCGGCATAACCCATCCCGGAGCGCAGCCCCCCGATGAGCTGGTACACAAAATCGTGCAGCGTGCCGCGGTAGGGTACCATGCCCTCCACGCCCTCCGGCACCAGCTTGCCGGAAGCGCCCTGTCCGCTGCCGTAGCGGTCGCGCCCGTAGCCCTGCAGCGCGCCCAGCGAGCCCATGCCGCGGTAGGATTTGAACTGGCGCCCTTCGTAGAGGATCTCCTCGCCGGGGGATTCCTTGAGGCCGGCAAACAGGCTGCCCAGCATGATGGTGTCCGCCCCGGCAACGATGGCCTTGACGATGTCGCCGCTGTATTTGACGCCGCCGTCAGCGATCACCGGCACGCCCAGTCTTCGGGCTGCCTGCGCGCAGCGGTGGATGGCGCTCAGCTGCGGCATGCCCGCGCCCGAGATGACCCGCGTGGTGCAGATCGAGCCCGCCCCAACGCCCACCTTGACAGCGTCCGCGCCGGCTTCGATCAGATCCACCGTCCCCGCTTCGGTGACCACGTTACCGGCGATGACGGGCAGATGGGGGCGCATTTTCTTGATGCGCCGGATGGCCTGGATCACACCCGCGGAGTGACCGTGGGCGGTGTCGATGACGACCACGTCCACGTCCTGGCCAGCCAGGGACTCAACGCGCTCCTCCAGATCGCTGCCCACTCCCACAGCCGCGCCAACCAGCAGCCGCCCGCGCTCGTCCTTGGAAGCGGCGGGGAACTGCTGGCGCTTCTGGATATCCTTAACCGTGATGAGACCTTTGAGGATGCCGTTCCCGTCTACCAGCGGCAGTTTCTCGATGCGGTGCAGCTTCAAAATCTCTTTGGCCTGCTCCAGGGTGGTGCCCACATGAGCGGTGATGAGCTTCTCCGAGGTCATGAACTGGCTGACCGGGTGCTGCATGTCGCCTGGTTCGGCGAAGCGGATGTCGCGATTGGTCAGGATGCCCACCAGCTTCCTGGTGTCCGGGTCGACCACGGGCAGGCCGCTGATGTGAAAGCGCGCCATGATGGATTCGGCTTCGGAAAGCGAAGCCGTGGGGGGCAGGGTGATCGGATCGGCGATCATGCCGGATTCGGAGCGCTTGACGCTTTCCACCTCGCGGGCCTGGTCGGCAGGAGAAAAGTTGCGGTGCAGGATGCCGATGCCGCCCTCGCGCGCCAGGGCGATGGCCAGGCGCGCGTCCGTGACCGTGTCCATGGCGGCTGAAACGAGCGGGATATTCAGGGGGATGGTTTTCGTCAGGCGGGCGCGTAGGTCCACCTGAGAGGGCAGCACCTGGCTGTATCCCGGTTCGATCAGCACATCGTCAAACGTCAGCGCTTCAGACTGGTCAAAAAGATCTTTGTTCATCATTGATTCCTATCCACCAAAACATGAAATTTCCGCATCGGGTATTGGTTGTCTGCCTGAACATTGTGGAAACCACATAAAGTGATTCTGTTTGTCTTTGAACGTAACAAGTCGTCCCAGATCTCTGCCGTGGAAGTTGCACCGAATAATCACACCCTCAATGTAAAGATTTTTGATTTTAACAGGATTGAGGGAACATGTCTAGATAATTGGACCGTGATCCCCATGTCACATGGTTGGGAACTGCTTACAGCACGCTGTGGATCCCTGGAATGTGAAAAGTCAGTTCAGGAGCTGGCGTTCAGGGTGATGCGGATCTCGGCGGCCATTTTTCGCGCCGCGGACGGGGCGATGCCCGTGTAGGCGCTCACCCGCGCCAGCGCTTCAAGCTGTTCAGCAGACAAATATTGCAGGATCTCGGGATCATTTTGCAGAAGGCTCAACAGGGGGTTCTCCTGCCCGGAATGCACGACCTGCCAGGCTGCCAGGGCGTGACCCCGCAGCCGTTCGTGCACCTGCTGGCGATCGGCCCCTTTTCTGCAGGCGGCCATCAGCACTCGTTCGGTGCAGGCGAAAGGCGCGTAGCGCGCGATGTTGCGCTGCATGCTGTCCTGGTGGATGGAAAGCTCACGCACCAGCCTGTCTGCCACGCGGAGCATTTCGTCACAGGCCAGGAAAGATTCCGGCAGGATGCTGCGGCGGTTGGCGCTGTCGTCCAGCGTGCGCTCCAAAAGCGACAGGGCGGCGTTCTGCCAGGCGACCTGCGGGGCGGCAGCCACCAGGCGCGCCAGCGAGTCGATCTTCTCCGCGTTGATGGGATTGCGCTTGAAAGGCATGGCCGAGGACCCCACCTGGTCCTTTTCAAAGCGCTCGCTGATCTCGCCGATGGGACCGGACTGCAGCAGGCGCAGGTCAAAGGCGAACTTATGCAGCGAGGCAGCAAGTGAAGCCAGCGCGGACAGCACAATGAAGTCCTGCCTCCTGGGATAGGTTTGCGAGCTGACCGGGAAGAACTCCAGGTCTAGAGCGCGGCTCAGGTGCGATTCAAAGCGGGGGAAGTTCTCCGCGCCGATCAGGTCGTGGTAGGCAGCTGCGGTTCCCACCGCGCCTTTGAAGCCCTTGCCGCGGATTGCCTGGCGGACTGTTTTCAGACCGCGCCAATCCTGCAGCAGGTCCTGGGCGTACAGGGAAAACCGGTAGCCAAGCGTGGATGGCTCAGCCGGCTGCAGGTGCGT
>CAZCHK010000090.1:0-6070 GCA_964498605.1 uncultured Anaerolineaceae bacterium
AGCGGAACCCAGGACCACTGCGCGTCGTCCAGCAGGTATACATCTTCGCCATCCAGGTTGACCAGCGCCCTGCGGGATGCGTCGAAGGACAAACCTTCCGCGCCAAACGGGAAGTCCGGCAGATCCATGACCTCCTCCGGAAGCGCCGGAAGGCTGAAAAGGAACAAGCGCTGGTTGGCGGCGTCGCTGATCCACACCAGGCCTTCACCAGACGCCGCGATCCCGCTCGGCATGCCGAATCCGTCCGCGTTGGGGCTGTACTGCCCCCAGCTGCGCAAATATACGCCTTCCGTCGTAAATTCCAGGATACGGTAGCCTTCGGGGTCCACGACAAAAAGGTGTCCCTCGCCGTCCAGCGCGATGAAGGGCTTGTTTTCCGTCGTCGTGCTCTCCCACCCGGTAATGTCCCAGCTTGTCACGGGGAAGTAATTCCGCCCTGTCTCATCCGCCTGGAAAACCTGCACGCGGCGGTTCCAGGTATCAGCCACGAACACCCTGCCGTCCTGGTCGACCGCGATGCCCACGGGCTCATCGAACTGCCCCAATCCCAGTCCCAAAGAACCGAACTGGGTGACGAAATTCCCGGTTGGATCAAAGACGACCACGCGCTTGTTGCCGGTGTCCGTGACAAGGATATTGCCCGCCGGGTCGATGGCCAATCCCCTTGGCCCGTAGAAGGATGTCGGGCTGCCGTCCTGCCCGAACGTTCCCCACATGGTGATGAATTTTCCGGAAGCGTCGAATTTCTGAATGCGGTGGTTCCACGTGTCTGCCACGTACACCGCGCCATCTCCGTCAACGGCGATCCCCCAGGGTTCGTTGAACGTACCGCCAGGAGCGTCTCCTTCCGCCGCGTTGGCGTAGCTTCCCCAGCTTTTGATCAGCGTCCCATCCGCGTTGAGATGAACAACGCGGTGGTTGCGAGAATCAACCACGAACAGGCTTCCGTCCCCGGCCAGGGCGATCGATCTTGGCGCGTTCAGCCCCAGGCTTTCTCCGATGGACAGCTGAGGGGAGAATTCCAGAACATTTTCCGCGTAAGGATCCACTCTTTCCTCAAACGACGCGGCAGCCATGGCCCCGTACTCCCAAATGAGCGAGACGACATCCTTGCGCAGGTACATCTTCATCTTGTTGGCGGGAGACCATGTCCCCGGAGTCAACGAAGTGCTGCCCGTCAGAGCGGCGTAGGGTTCGTAATCGCGGTTGAACCAGATCTGCCAGACGGCGTTCCTCATCGCCGGGTCCACGATGGCATTCTTGATCCTGTCCCAGCTCAGACCGTAATAATCCTGCATCGGCCAGACCATGCGTAAATATTCAAAGGACACGAATTCGTTCGCCAGCAGCGCGTCCACCTTGGAATAGTTGGATTCGCCGACAACGACGACCGGGTAATTCAAGAGCTCCCGCGTCGGGGATACATCAAAATCATAGCGGTTACTGTAACCGCGCATGTACCACCAGTACGGATACCTTGCCTCGTTATCATATGCCACCTTGATGTCCAATCCCCCCGTCGTCCTTTGCGAAATCTCCTCCACCTGCGCCAGGATCTCCTTTGGACCACTGGGAGCGTGCGCGTAATACAGGAATTCTTTTCCGTTATCGTAATCGATGTAATTGGCCCGTATGGACGTGCGGATGGTCAGAAGCCCCAGGGCTCCAACCAGGAACAGCGTGACCAGGCGCAGCACCAGGAGGAAGCGGGTTTTTCTGAAGAAATGGATCAATCCGGCAGTCGAAGCGGTCAGAAACACCACCGCAAACAGGAACGTATTGGTCGCCTGCAGCTGCTCGATGGTCTTTCCGGCAAAAGGCGGATTGACACCCAGCAGGGATCCCAGCACTCCCCTGATCGAGAAAAGAAAGAGCGGCAGTAGCAGTATGCCGATGCCTGCATTGACCCGGTTTAATTTTTGCCAGGTCGTTGAATCGATCAGGAACCCAAAGCCCCAGCCGCTGACCAGCGCGAGCGGCAGGGCGATGTGCACGCTCAGCCAGGGCATTTTTTCACCCGCGATCGTGTAGGCCAGGATGCTCGTCACGCTCCAGAACACAAGCAGCCACAACACAGGCACTTTGACCGGCCGCTCCTCTTTGATCGGTTCCGAGACCTCCGGAGAAGGTTCTTCACTCTCGAGTTGGGCAGCCTTTTCTGTTTTGAGATCCTCTGCCTGACGTGCCGGCGCATGCCCGGCTACCGTGGAAAAACGCAGGTAGCGCGAGCCAAAATACAAGGCGATTGTCAATCCGGCGATGCCGAGGAATTCGTAGATCGGGATCTGCACCCCCATATAGTAATACCAGGGCTGGCTGCCGCGGTTGACCCCCTGCTGCTCGAGCCAGTAGCCCAATCCGCCGATCAAGCCTGAAAAGAACCCGTTGCCGTTGGTAAAAAATGTAGTGTAGAAGACGGTAAAGATCCCATAAAAAACCGCCGCGTTCTTCAACCAGAAAATCGCGTCCCACAGTACCCCCAGGACGATCGCGCTGACGCTCAGCGGGATCAACACTGCCGCGGTATGGATCTTCCCGAGATTCGAGTAATCCATCGCATTCCAACCCAGCATATTGATCGGAAACGCGACCAGCATCGGCAGAATCAATGAACCCACAAGGATCAGCATGTCCAGTGACCGATGCGCCAGCCTGGCGGAAGGATCGAAAGCTTTTTTGAAGCTGATGGTTGTGAAAACCAGCCCGATGAGAAAGACCACGAAGCCGAACATGACCAGCAGCTGCAGCGGGGACAGCCCCAATCCTGTCAAAGGCAGGGCCATCCAGGAAGGGCTGAGGTTGACATCCATCGCAAGATAACTCTTCAAGAAATGGGACCCAACAAACGCTCCACCCAGCCCGGCCACAGCCAATCCAGGCGCGACCAGCAGCTTCCAAAAAGGCAAGGTGTGACTTTTCCTGTACCGAAACAGCTGAAGGAGTAAAAGAACAGCCAGGAAGATCAGCATCTGCGCCGAGTAGATGAAAGCCGTTTCTTTCGTCACAAAGTGTAGACACACCGACACACTCAGCAGGGTGAGCGCGCTTTTTTTGCCGCTTTCGAGGTAGTAGAGTATGGAAAACAACTGCAGTACACCGAACAATTCAATAAATCCTTCGTTTCTCGTGTACCGCCCGTAATACAGCAGGAAAGGTGAAACGGTGAAATAGGCTGCCGCGATAAGCGCTCCGGAGCGCCCAAGGTACCTGCGAAAACCGAACAAAACAAAACAGATCGCGGCCAGGCTGAAAACAACGGCTGGCAGCCGTGAACTGAAATCCGAATCGCCCAGAAGGAAATAGGAAAGCGCGAGAACGTGCATCTGGAATGGTCCGTGCGTCATCGGGCTGTGTTGGTACCCCAGCCCCGTGTAAAGATCATACGCGGGAGTGACATGATTGATCTCGTCATGCGCCATGGTCCGCGCATCCAGCATGTACAACCTGGAGATCAAAGCCGCGATCAGGATGACAACGACCAGGATCAATTCCAGGTTGAACCTGGGGAGTTTTTTGAATATGGGTTTTTCCATCCACGACGCGATATGGGATTTGGTTGGCATCATTTCACTCACCGCTGTTGTAATAGTTATACACTGCTGAAGCGATATCCGCCGCCAGCCTGTTGGCGGGGTCGAACAACCACTGCACGGGATGATACATGAAATATGAGATCACAAAGTCACCACCCGGTGAAAAAACGATACCGATATCCGAGGCGGAATGCACAAGACCATCAGAACCCGGTGCGTAACCCTGCTTGTGAGCGAAAGGAGTACCATCCGGAAGTCCAGCCTGCAGCAGAATGGCGATCCTGTTGGCCTGCAGGTATTGGATCATCTTGAGGCATTCCGTCCGGGTGATCTCACCCGGAAAGACGATGTCGAACGTGCCGCCGCCCGTATCCGAACAATGGTAGATGTCTTCCAGCAGCATGCCGATCTCCTCCGGGGTGGTTTGATTGTAAATATCCGGATCGGTATCGATATCCGTCCTGGAATTGGCCGGAGTTTGAACAACACGCAGCAGGGGTGCGCCAATATAAAAGTATCCCACCAGGAAAGTGTTATCCAAACCCAGCAACCGCATGTCTTCGGTGACAACCAGCGGCCCATCGTAAAGACCCAGCGCTTCCTGCATCAGCAGGTCGGTCGAAGCGTTATCCGACTGATCGATCATCTCCTCCATGAGATTGCTGAAGCGGGTGTTCATCGGTTCGCTTTCACGCCGCATCACGGAAATCATCACCGGGATCTTGATGGAACTGGCAGCGGAATATGCGATCCCGGCCGGATACTCCTCACCGTTCCAGCGGGCGAACTTGATCTCCTGACCGGTTTCCAGATCCAGTATGTACACTTCACTGAGACCGTCAAATTGAGCCGCGTCAATGATCTGCCTGAGCAACACTCCCAGGTTCTCAAAGGACGGCCTGGCAGCTTTGACTTCGGTGTAGGACAGGGTCACCTTCCTGTCTGTGGGTGACCGCAGGGCGTCCTGGATTACAATAGAAGCTTCAGCAATGTTCAGCACCTGGCCAGGTTCGCCAGCGGAAAAGATCGTGCTTCCAGGTATGGGCTGGGCGGGTTCAGGTGGAAGGTCGTACCTGGCCGCGATCTCCTCCTGAAGATAGGTCCGCAATTGTTTTTCGGAAATATCCGCGCTCAGCGGGACCTCCATCCCTTTGGGCTGCCTGTTCCACAGGTAATCCCAGAAAGCCGACCAGAATGGCTGCTGAACCCTCAGAACGTCCGCGGCGGTGATCATCGCATCAATATTCAGCTCAAATCCCACATTGGCAGGTTTGATCTGAAAAGTGCTCTCTCCGTAAGTCACCTCAACTGGAATGCTGTACGCCTGGGTGAGCCGATCAGCCGTCTGGCGCTGATCAAGTCCTCCAACTGCCACGCCGCCGATCGTCGTTCCCAGCGGGAAACTTGCCCGTGCCCGGCTGAAGCGCACCAGCTCGAATACGGTCAGAAACACCGCGAGGAACAAAAAAAGAATTGAAATCCATCGTAAAAAAGTATAGCTTCCGCGTTTCAATCTTGCTCCATGAGTGAGCATATTCTACCAGATTTGAGTATGCCGACCGTCTCAGCTGGTTCGATTTCGGCTATACTATCTGCATGATCGCTGAACGTGAAGAAATCGCGCAGTTTCTGCATTCGCACTTTCTGTTCAAACAGCTATCTGACAGCACCATCGAAGAAATCGCCCGGGATTGTGGTGTTCTTTCGGTCAAACCCGGAAAAAGCGTGTTTACCAGCGGGTCGCCTGCGAACGCCTTCTGTGTTCTTTTTTCAGGCAGCGTGTCGATTGAAAGTAAAAAATCCCCTGCCTCGGTGATTCACGGCAGTGATTGTTTTGGCTACGAAGCCTTGTCGAGCAAACCGGGCAGTTACCGCGGCCACGCTGTCGCCATGGAGCAGGCGCTTGTCCTGCTTTTTGAACCCGCGAGATTCAGGAACCTGCTGGAAAAAGATCCCGACCTCAGAAAATTGATCCGCTTACTGCTGCGCTTTGACAGGATAAAAGGATCAAAAAACATGGGGTGGTTGAGCGGTGATGAGGATGTTAAATACATCACCCGGAGGCATGCCTATGATCTTTACCGCAAATTATCCGCTCCTCTGACCTGCTGGTTGGTCAGTATCGTTGCCACGCTACTCCTGTATGTCTCAGCTCCTGCTCCTCGTTCTTCCATGTTCGCCTGGCTTGGTCTGGGACTGGGGATTGCGGCGCTGTGGATCATCTGGCTGATACTGGACTGGCGCAACGATTATTATGCCATCACGAACCAAAGAGTGTTGCTTCTGGAGAGAACGTATCTTCTGTACGAAACACGCCACGAAACTCCCCTTGAAGCCATTCAGACCATCGGCATAGCCTCTGAATTGCTTGGCCGCCTTCTGACTTACGGCAGCGTGAGCGTGAAAACTTACACGGGGTCCATCAGGCTGCACAATCTGGAAGCTCCCGCTTTGGTCGTGGATATGCTGGACCATTACATTTCCCTGCTGCTGTTCCTCCTCCTTAAGCTGCTGCAGGCGGGCCTGCAGCACCTTCA
>CAZCHK010000091.1:0-5968 GCA_964498605.1 uncultured Anaerolineaceae bacterium
GTATTCACTTCACGCCAGATCGAGTACATCTTTGGCGGGCAGGGTTGGGACGCGCTGGCGACGCTGAACCAGAACAGCCGCTTCGATATTGACGGTTATCCGACCGACACCGATCCGCTCTTCACGCCGCGCTACTTCCCGAGCATGATCTCGCCTGAGGACCGCAACACCTATCACGGCCTGGTGGAGGATTACTACCTGGAATTCGTCAACATCGAGAAGATGATCGCTGGAAACCAGACCGATGCCTTCGTGCTTTACCAGTCCATGGACAACTTCGCCATGTACGGTGGAGCGGGCAACGACGTCTTCATTTTTGCCGATGGCGTTGTCCTGACTGATGACCACGGCACGCTCAACTCGACCGTGGACGGCCAGGGTGGGCTGGACGCGCTGAATTACTACTGCTACACCACACCGCTCACGGTCAACCTGGCCACCGGGCAGTCCAGCGCCATCGCCGCTTCCGCCACGGACCGCGTGGTCGGGATCGAGATCCTGGTTGGCGGCAGCGGGGGCGACACGTTCACCGGCGATGAAACGGACAACGTCTTCATCGGCCGCGACGGAAACGACACGCTCAGCGGCGGTCTGGGCAATGACACCTTCGTTTTTGAAGAGGACTGGGGCGGGGACACCATCAGCGACGCTGAAGGCGACGACACCCTCTCCTTCTCCGGATACCTGATCACGGGACACGATTTCCTCTCCTCGATCCAGCCGATATGCGGATACGACTGCACTGAACTGCTGCAGTTCGCAGCGGTTTCGTCCGGGGTTGACCTGACCTTCTATATCAACACAGATGGCATCGTCGTGGAGGATGGTCTTGGGAATGCCCTGACCTACTCCGGCAACCTGATCGAGAACCTGAGCGGTGGAGAAGGCGACGACACTTTTGTCTTCGCCGACGATGCGCTTCTGCCGGGCAGCCTGGATGGTTGGACGGGTACGGATACGCTGGACTATCAGCTGTACACCACCGGCAGGCAGGTGCTCCTGACCGGCTTCGGCGATCCGACCGGGTTCAACGGCACCGAGCTTTCCCTGGGGAGTGGATTCTACAATATTGAGGACATCATTGGATCGGCCGCGGTGGACGACTCGATCACTGGTTTGAATTGGAACGCCATCTTCACGATCAATGCTGATGACAATGAGTACACCAGCAACAACCCTGTCACGACAATCGACCATGACCTGACCTTCACCGACTTCGAGTACGTGCACGGCGGCGGGTTCGTCGACACGTTCAATTTTGAGCACACCAATCTCGAAGTGCTCGAATACCTGGGCGGAGCGGGTGACGATATCTTCCGCCTGTTCGGGACGGCCAGCGAGCCGGTCACGGTCCATGGCAAAATTAACGGGCAGGGCGGCAATGACACGCTGGATTATTCCTACTGGTACACCGCCAGCGGCGTGCATGTCGACCTGGTTCCCGGAAGCGCCAGCGTGGTCTTCGGCGAAGCCGTCGGCGGTGTGGCGGGTATCGAGACGGTCATCGGAACGATCTTCGCTGACACGCTCATCGGTGACATGTGGGACAACTTCTTCCACGGACTGGACGGGGATGACCTGCTCATCGGCGCTGAAGGGAACGACGGATTGTTCGGCGGTCTGGGCAGCGATATCTACGTCTTCTTTGACAACTGGGGTCAGGATATCGTCGATGACCTGGCCGGAGCACTGGACGAATTCGATTTCTCGGGCGTCTCTGCTGCGCTGACCTTCGCGATCGGACTGGCCGGGTTAACCGTTGCTGACAACGGCAGCGCTCTCAACGGGGTCACGGAGATCGGCAACCGCATTGAGCGGCTCCTGGGCGGTTCAGGGGATGATGAATTTGTCTTCAGCGACGACGGCGTGACGCTGTCAGGCGGAGGCGCGGGCACCCATATTGATGGCAAGGCTGGGATCAACCGGCTTGATTATTGGGCATACACCGCGGTCAATCCGGTCAGCGTGGACCTGGTGGCGGGCAGCGCCACGGGCGTTGCTTCCATTGCCGAAATCCGCGACGTGATTGGCGGCGCTGGGGACGACATCCTGCTTGGCGATGATCAGGACAATGTCTTCCGGGGCGGGGCCGGGAGCGACACGATCGACGGGCGCGATGGCAGCGACACGCTGGACGAAAGCAACGCGATCGTCGACCTGACCGTGGACGTGCATGCGGGAACAGCTTCCGGGTTGGGAACGGACACGCTTATCAGCATCGAGAATGCCCTAACCGGCAGTGGGAACGACTCGCTCACCGGCAGCAGCACGGGCAACCCGGCGGGTGCAGGTGCTGATAATTTCCTCTCCGGTGGGCTGGGTGATGATGCCTATCACTTCTTAGACGATTGGGGTGCTGACACCCTGACGGACGCGGGTGGCCAGGACAGCCTGTACTTTACCGGTGTGAGCACGGACCTGGTCTTCTACCTAGCAGCAGGTCAGGTCACGGATAGCAGCAGCACGCTTGCATACAGCGGGATCGATGCCATCCACGGCAGTGCTGAATCAGCTGCGGTGGACACCTTCCACATTTCCGGCAATCTGGATGTTGATCTTTATGGTGACGCGGGAGATGATATCTTCACCTATGCGGACGGCGCGGTGCTGACCGGGTTGATCAATGGCGGTGCTGGCAGCGACAGCCTTGACCTGACCAGCTTCACGAGCGGACGCTCGGTCACCCTGACAACCACCGCACCCATCGACGGATTCAGCGGCACGCTGCTGGATTCACTGCTCGGCAGCTTCACCAACATGGACAATCTGATCGGCAGCAGCCAGCCTGGTGACATCCTCACCGGTATGGAGGCTGATGCGGCGTGGCGGTTCACTGAAACAGGCGGGACGACGACCAGCAGCTACCATTCCGGGACCAGCCAGGTGGCATTCCGCGGGTTTGAGACGCTGGCCGGGGGCGGTGCGGATGATACGTTTGAATTCCATGATCTGGCGGTCTTCGATGGGCACATCAACGGCGGTACCCAGACCAACGCTGATGCGCTGGACTTCAGCGCCTACACCCAGCCAATCACGCTGCATCTGACTGATCAGCGCGTATCCGGTTTGGGGGCGGGTGCTGGGGGCAGCTTCACCTTCGAGCAGATCGAATCCTTCAACGGCAGCACTGACAGCATCCTGGCTGGCACCGCTGGCGATGATACGTTTGCCATCACCGGATACCAGGCTGGCACGTTGAACGGACTGGCTTTCAGCGGCTTTGCCCACCTGGACGGGCTGGGCGGAAGCGATACCCTGACCTACGCGGGTTACAGCCTGGGGGCGGCGGCCTTCGATCTGACCGGGTTTGGCGCGGTGGATGGTTACGATGGCACAGAGACGCATGCCGGCATCTTCTTCTACAACACCAATACTCTTACCGGCACCACGCTGCTTGACAGTCTGCAGGGGCTGGGGCAGGCTTCCACCTGGTCCATGACCGGGGCGGGTACAGGAACCTATTCCTCCACCGACGTTGTTGGGATTGTGGTTCTTGGTTTCGATTTCATCGAAACCCTCATCGGCGAAAGCGGCCTGGATGCACTTTCTTACGAGTCCTATGCCAGCGCTGTCACGGTCAACCTGGACTCCGCCAATATCGCCAGCGGCGGATTTGACGGCACCTCCAGCGGACTGTCCGCCTTCCGCAGCATGGATGGCCTCATCGGTTCACCGGTCATCACTCCCGATGTCCTGAACGGGGCTGACCTGGATTCCTCCTGGGTGTTTGGCTTGGGCAACACCTACTCGGCCGGTGGCAGCAGCCTAACCTTCTCCAGCTTCGAGCAGTTGAACGGGCAGTCGCAGGCAGATACCTTCTCCTTTGAAGGTGCGGCTGTGTTCAACGGCAGCCTGGGTGGCGGAACCGGACAGGACGGGCTGGTGTACACGAATTATGACACGAACATCGCGATCGTCCTGACCGGTTTGGGCAGCGCGGCGGGTGATGGGTTCACCGGTTCGGCAAGCGGGCTGCTTGGTACATTCGACCACATCGACTTCCTGACCGGTAGCAGTTGGAGCGGGGACTGGCTGTACGGCGCAGACCTGAACGCGACCTTCGAGCTGGACGGTACGGATCGCTACGTGGTTGGCGCGAACGACATCGAATTCACCGATTTCGAGACACTTCAGGGCGGCGCGCTGGTCGATCAATTTAATATTAGTGGATCGCGCACCTACAATCTGTTCGGCGGTGATGGTGACGATGTCTTCGTCTTCAACAATGGCGCTACACTGACCGGCGTGATCGATGGTGGCACGGGAACGGACTCGCTGGACTTTTCCGCTTACTCGACTGCACGCAACGTGACCCTGACTGCGTTTGGCACCAGCGGCTTCAGCGGAACGGAAACTGCCATCATGGGCAGCTTTGCGGACATCGACCACTTGATTGGGACCAGCCTGACCGGTTCAACCGGCGACCAGCTGCACGGCCTGGATATGGATTCGGAGTGGCACTTCACTGGACAGAATGCCAGCGGCGCGCTTGGCTCCTACACGAGCACCGAGTCGCTGACCTTCAACGGATTTGACCGCTTCTACGGTGGAGCCGGTGTGGATTCCTTCCACGTGCTGGCGAGCACGAGCGCGCGGCTGTACGGCGGCGAGGGACACGATTTCTTCTACATGCACGGCAGCGCGGTGCTGACCGGGTACATCAACGGCGAGGGTCTGCAGAACGTCCTGGATTACAGCGGTTACGACAGCGCTGTGAGCGTCAACCTGCCGTTCTACACGGCCACGGGCGTGGTCGGGCAGATCCAGGGCATCCAGGTGCTGATCGGCTCGGACTATGCAGACACGCTGATCGGCAACAACGGACCGAACGTGCTCATCGGCGGGGCCGGGAACGACAGCCTGGACGGCGGCGCAGCGAACGACGCGTACATTTTTGGCGACGGTTCCGGATTCGACACGATCAGTGAAACAGCCGGCGGCGGGATCGACCAGATCGCTTTCAACTCAGACGAATTCATCTTCACCTGGTTCGCCGCGCTGGGCATTCATGTCCAGACCACCACGCCGGTGAATTTCGACCTGTCGCATTACCAGGCCGCGACCGCCACCAGCAGCGTCACCTACGGCAGCAACCTCATCGAGCATTTCATTGGAGGCACGGCTGACGACCTGTTTGACTTCGGCGTGGGCGCCTACGCACTGCCGGGCGGCGGCACGCTCAACGGCAGCGGAGGCGCGGACGATCTGCTCGATTACAGCGGATACGCTGTAGGTGTGACTGTCAATCTGACCGCGGGTACCTCCACGGGGACGTCCGGCATCAGCCAGATCGAGAATGCCATCGGCAGTGCCCACGACGACATCCTGATCGGCGACGCGCTGGACAACGAATTCACGGCGGGTGATGGGAATGACCAGATCACCGGCGCGTCGGGCAACGACACGCTGCTGGGCGGGGGAGGCAGCGACACCTACTACTTCTCCGGCGCGAACTGGGGCGTGGATACCCTGACCGACACGGATGGCGACGATACCCTGGACTTCAGCGCGGCCACGACCGACCTGAACTTCCATATCGAGGCAGGCAGCCTCATGGTGGATGACCTGCCCGGCGCCAACCTGCTGGCGGTATCCGCCAACAATATCGAGAACCTGCTGGGCGGCCTGGGTGATGACGCGTTCATCTTTGGTGAAGGCGTCAAGCTGGCCGGCGGCGTGGCAGGCACGTTCATCGACGGCGGCGGGCAGGCCTTGAGCGGCAACACCATCAACTATGCGGCTTACACCACGCCGGTGTACGTTAACCTCTCCACCGGGGCGGCCACGGGTGTCAACGAGAATGTGGCGCTTATCCCGCAGCCGGGAGGCATCCTCAATATCCAGAACGTTATCGGCAGCCCCGCCGGCAACGAGATCTGGGGCGATGACGGTCCGAACACCTTCGAACTGAATCACGATCCGGCAGCCGGTACAGCCAGCGATTTCATCCACGGCCTGGGCGGAGACG